>JBKOVW010000244.1:0-3406 GCA_046724095.1 Actinomycetota bacterium
CGACGACATCGACGCGGACATCGCCAAGGTTCGCGAGCTCGGTGGCGAGGCGGAAGACAAGCAGCCGATCCCGAACATCGGCTGGTTCTCGGGCTGCACGGACAGCGAAGGCAACAAGTTCAGCCTGTTCCAAGGCGACGATTCGGCGCAGCCCGAGCAGTGACGGCGGTCGCGATCGCGCTTGCGATTGCAGCCGGTCTCGCGGGCGCGGTGCAGGCCGCGGTGATGGGAGAGTTGGGCGAGCGCACGGGCGTCTTCCCGGCGCTCGCCTTCTCCGGGATCGTGTCCGTCGTGCTCGGTCTGACGCTGCTGCTCGTCGCGACGCAGAGCTTTCGCGGCTTGGGCGACGTCGTCCGCCAGCCGGTGTGGCTATGGACCGGCGGCGCGCTCTCCGTGCTGATCATCCTGGCCATCACCGTCGCGTCGCCGCGCATCGGCCTGGTCGCGACGATCGGGACGATCATCGCGCTCAACCTGGGGATGGCGGCGGCGATCGACCGCTTCGGCTGGTTCGGCCTCGACCGCATCGGGATTGCGTGGCCGCGCGTCGTCGGGCTCGCACTGCTCGGGGCGGGCGCGGCGCTGACGCTGATCAAGACCTGAGTTATCCTCGGCGCGTGTCGAGCGGCAGCGTCGTAGGGGTCGGAATGCTCCTCGCGGCGGCGTTCGCCCTCGCCTCCGAGCTCGTCGCGCGCGACGGCGTCGGGGTGGGCGAGTACGTCGTCGGCGTCGTGGTCGTACTCGGGCTCCTGTCGCTCGCAGCGCGGCTCGTGTTCAGAGCCCGGCTTGGCTGACGAGCTTCTCGTCGGAACCATCGTCAGCGCGGAGCGGCAGCCCGGTGCGCGTGCGCCCGCGCTGCTGTTGACGCTCGACCTCGGGACGTACGGCAGCGAGCAGGCGGTGATGCAGGCCGGCGGCTACGAGGCCGAGGCGCTCGTCGGCATGCAGGTCGTGTGCCGGCGCGCGGACGACGGCGCCGTCGTGGTCGCCGCGCGCTCGCACGGCAAGGGCGACGTCCCCCTCCGCCCGGACGTGGACGTCGAGCCCGGGACGCTGGTCGGTTAAAGCCCGACGATGTCGTCCGGCCGGACCGGCACGCGGGTGAGCTCGCGGCCCGTCGCCGCGCGCAGGGCCGACACGACCGCAGCGGTGGAAACCACCGTCGGGGGCTCGCCGACGCCCTTGGCGCCGTACGGCCCGTCGGGGTCCGGGTCCTCGACGAGCTCGGACACGACCGGCGGCATGTCCAGCGTCGTGGGGATCAGGTAGTCGGTGAAGCTCGCGTTCGTGATCAGACCGTCACGCGTCTGGATCTCCTCCATCAGCGCGAGCCCGAGGCCCTGCGCGGTGCCGCCCTCGATCTGACCCGTCACCGCCTGCGGATTCACCGCCTTGCCGACGTCCTGAGCGGTCCCGATCCAGACGACGCGTGTCAGCCCCAGCTCGACGTCGACCTCGGCCACCACGCGCATCGCCGCGCACGCGTACGCGACATGCGAGCGCTCGCCGGTCGTCTGTCCTGTCTCGGGGTCGAGCGGGGACGTGCGCGGGTGCCGGTAGATGCGCTCGACGTCGACCTCGCCGGTGCCGCCGCTGCGGTCGCGCTCCTCGAGCGCGGCGCGGCAGGCGTCGCGGACGGCACCCGACGCCATCCAGGTCATGCGCGACGCCGACGCCGAGCCGGCCGAGCCGACCGTCGCGGTCGTGTGCGGGGCGAGCGTGACGTCCTCGGTGCCGAGCTCCGTGCGCGCAACCTGCAGGATCACGCCGGCAACGCCCTGGCCTACCTCCGCCGCGGCACAGTGGATCTCCGCGCTCCCGTCGGCAAACAGTCGCACGCGCGCGGCGGTGTAGTCGTCGAAGCCCTCGGAGTAGCCGATGTTCTTGAACCCGACGGCGAAGCCGACGCCGCGCCTTACGCCCTCTCCGCGCGTGGTGTTGCCCGAGCCGCCGGGCAGCCGCAGCGGATCGCGCGGCAGCTCCTCCGGCTCGGGGATCGGCAGGGCCGCGGCGCGGCGAATCACGTCGGCGACCGGCAGCGATCCGGTGATCCGCTGCCCGGTCGGCGTCACGTCGCCGGGCTTCAGCGCGTTGAGCAGCCGCAGCTCGATCGGGTCGATGTCGAGCGCCGCCGCGAGCTTGTCCATCTGCGCTTCGTGCGCGAAGCACACCTGCACGGCGCCGAAGCCGCGCATCGCGCCGCACGGCGGGTTGTTCGTGTACACGCACAGGCTCTCGATCGAGGCGTTGTCGACCTGGTACGGCCCGCACGCGAACGATGCGGCGTTCGAGGTGACCGCAGTCGAGCTCGACGCGTACGCGCCGCCGTCGAGCAGGATGCGCACGCGCACGTTGACGAGCTTCCCCTCGCGCGTCGCGCGATGCTCCATCCAGATCTTCGCGGGATGCCGGTGGATGTGGCCGACGAACGACTCCTCGCGGTTGTAGACGATCTTCACCGGACGGCTCGTGTGCAGCGCGAGCATCGACCCGTGGATCTGCATCGACAGGTCCTCGCGGCCGCCGAACGCGCCGCCGACCCCCGCGAGGTGGATGCGGACCTGCTCGGGCTCGAGCCCCAGGCAGGGAGCGACCTGGTCGCGGTCGACGTGCAGCCACTGGGTCGCTACGTAGACGTCGATGCCGCCTTCGCCGTCCGGGACGCACAGGCCGGACTCCGGCCCGAGGAAGGCCTGATCCTGGATGCCGACCTCGTAGGTGCCGGCGACGGACACGTCGCCCTCCGCCTCCGGGTCGCCGTGCCGAATCACGAGCGAGCGGACGATGTTCGGCCGCGGGTCGTCGCGGTAGCCGTGCCCCATCGTCGGCCGGTCCGGATGCAGCGGTTGCTGCTCGGTCGCGGTCTCGGCATCCGCGATCGGCGGAAGCGGCTCGTAGTCGACGCGGATCAGCTCGGCGGCGCGGCGCGCCTGCTCCGGATGCTCCGCCGCGACGAGCGCGACGGGCTCACCGAAATAGCGGACGCGGTCGATCGCGAGCACGGGCTGGTCCTGGAACTCGAGGCCGTAGAGCTTCTGTCCGGGGACGTCTTCGTGCGTGAGCACGGCGTGCACGCCGGGAGCCGCGAGCGCGGCGGAAACGTCGATCGCGTGGATGCGTGCGTGCGAGTGGGGGCTGCGCAGCGTGTGGCCCCAGAGCATGCCCTGGGCCTGCAGGTCGCTCGAGTACGCGAACTCGCCGGTCACCTTCGGGATCCCGTCCGCGCGCGGAACGATCTCGCCGACGCGCCCGAGCTCGAGCTTCGGCGCAGCGGTGGTCATTGAGGGGCCATCCGCACGGCGTCGAAGATCTTGGCGTAGCCGGTGCAGCGGCAGAGGTTGCCCGAGAGCGCCTCGCGGATCTCGTCGTCGCTCGGATCGGGTGTGCGTTGCAGGAGGTCGGCTGC
>JBKOVW010000324.1:0-6082 GCA_046724095.1 Actinomycetota bacterium
TGATCTCCTGCTCGATGAGCAGGCGAGAAGGAGGGCCATCGCGGTAACGATCGAGGCCTCGACCACCCCACACCTTCTGAGCGCCTCCAGTAACGCGCCGCCCGCGTAACGAAACGTCATGACGACGGGACATAGCGTCACCGTTACCGGGACATGCGTTACGTCATGACAGTCCCGTGGGACAGCGTTACCGCGGGTCCGTCGGGGGACCTAGCCAGATCCCCGAAAGCGGTCGAGATCGCGTCCGTCGAGATATAGGGCGGTTAGCCCGGCGGTCGTCTTCAACTCATGCTCTTCGCCTTCTCGCAAGAAGACTGCCTCACCGGCCTCGATCGGTTCCTCGATGCCGCTCGCGCCGCTGACCTCTCCTGAGCCTTCTAGCACCGCCAGAATCTGCGGGCGGCTACCAGCCGGATGGCGACCGATTCGTCCCCCCGGCGCGAATCGAAAGACTGCCGCCTGGAAGGGCGAGCGTTCCGAGATCGGAGCTGTGAGCGGCGCGATCGTCACGCGGTCGAGCAGTTCGTCGCGGGGTGTGAAGGCTGCGTCGGCGTCGAAGCTGAACCGTTCCACGAACACCTCCTTGTCGCACACGCTGTGTGGCAAGCATGGCAGGAGGGGCTTTCGCAGGCGAGCGTCATCTAACGGAGTCCGAGCGGCACCCGGACTCCTGCCTCTGAGCAGCGGGACAGCGTTACCGCGTTACGGAACGTCATCAGGCGGTGCCGTCCGTTACCGCGGCTAGCTTCGTAACGCGAGTCCGGTCTCCGACGGCTCCGCCGCAAGACCGAGGACGGGGTGAGCTCGCGGCGTTCCTGGGAGGGGGCGTCCGCTGCGCCACGGCGGAGACCGGCTCGCACGACCGAGCCGCGTCATGACATGGCGGTCGGTAACGGGGCGCGACATCTAGGTCAGAGGCACTGCGAGGTCGACACGCTCACCGAGCAGCGGTACGGGCCGCTGCTCGGACATAGCAATTTCATCCACCAGTAGCCCGGCCCCGCCTACCATTCGCGCGTGGCGCAGAGCCCGGATCTGCTCGTCTCCGACGCCGATCGATCCCGTGTAGCGGACGAGTTGCGCGAGCACTACGAGGCCGGGAGGCTGACGCTCGACGAGTTCCAGGAGCGCCTGGACGAGGCGCACGGGGCGCGCACCGAGGCGCAGCTCGAGCGCGTGCTGCGCCAGCTGCCCTCGCCGAGGCTTCCGAGCGTCAGCCCACGCGATCGCCGCTGGCGGTCGCTTGCGTTCCAGTACGCGCTCGTCAACCTGATCGCGATCCTGATCTGGGCTTTCTCCGGCAACGGGATCCACAATTTCTGGCCGAAGTGGGTGTTCCTCGTGACGCTGATCATGTTCGTGCGGCGCGCGTTCGGCCACCGGCGTCGTGCGCTGCCACCGCCCGGTCCCCCTACAGACTGACGCTGTGGAAACCCGTTACGAAATGTCCCGCGTCATGACGTGTGTGGGAGACGTCAGACACCTGCGCTCGCGATCTAAGCGGGCAGTGAGGCGGCGGGGGCGGCTCGCCGTCGTGACCGAAAGCAGCCCCCGCCCAGCGATACGGAGTCCGAGCGGCCGTCAATCCTCGACGATTGGCTTGTCGCCCTCCACGAGTCGCTAACCGCCAAACGCTCGGACTCCGTTGAACAGATGCCGACGGCGTCGGCAACTTGCGTTCCATGGGCAGCACGACGCAAGGGCGGCGTTGCATGGGCGTCAGGTCTTCGGGATGTCCGGGTGTTTTCGCGGTTGGTGTTCCGCCCGGTGCACCGCCCGCCTAAGTTCTGGCGTCCGCCCGGACTCCCCTGCCGCGTCACCGTCATGACCCGCGTGACGCAGTGTCCCACGTCATGACCCGCGCTTAGGCGTAGTAGTTGTCGTCGTACTCGTCGAGCTTGTCGATGATCTCCTGAAGCCGATGCGCGGTTGCTGGGGTCCTTCTCCAGCGTCTCGATCGATGCCATCGGACCCGGGTACGACGCAGCGTGAGCGGGTGCCGCCCGTCGATGTCTGGGCGACGGGCGCCGGGGAGAAAGCCTCGCACGCCTTACAAGCAGGAGGTCGGCGGTTCGATCCCGTCACCGCCCATGAGGAAGGGCCCGCT
Organism: Actinomycetota bacterium; assembly: GCA_046724095.1. Taxonomy (GTDB): domain Bacteria; phylum Actinomycetota; class Thermoleophilia; order Gaiellales; family Gaiellaceae; genus 3-1-20CM-4-69-9. Next base: position 2,108 of record JBKOVW010000324.1, read on the forward strand.
CGCGCGGGCCGTTCCTTTGACGCTGTACCTGCGCTTTGCGCGAGTGTTGCCGACGAGCGCTTGGCGGCTGGTGTCCGTCACCGTGACGCAGGTACCTGCCGATCGGTAACTCCTAGTAATTCGGCACTTGCTGTCCTAAACTTCGGCGCCTAACTCGCGGCCACAAAAAAAGGGGACTGGGTGAAGGGGCGTTGGCGTCGGCCCCCAATCAACGCTGACCGGCGTGCGGCCGGTTTGATCAGGTGCACAGCTTTGGCGTGGAGCCAACGCCGAGGGCTGACGCTCTGTGTCGTGTGCCTGGGCAGCCTGCTTCTCTTCGTGTCGCTTCCCGCCAGTGTGGGGTCCGCCGTGGGGACCGCGGACGAGGTCCACTACACGCTGACGGGCCCGACGTCGGTTGCGTTCGACTGGCGGGGGACAGCGACGGATATCCGCTACGGCCCCACGACGAGCTATGGAAGCACGGCGACGGCGTCCACCCCGACGCCGTTGCCGTTCTCGTCCGCCGGCCCGTTTCAGGAAGCCGAGCTCACAGGCTTGACCCCCGGGGCGACGTATCACTACTCGATCGGGGAGGGTCCAGATCAGACCTTCGTCACGGCTCCGACCGGCGCCTTCCGCTTCGACGTCGAAGGCGACATCGGCGACTCGGGCAGCTACGCCAACGTCACCCCGACGCAGGGGCAAATCGCTGCCGACCAGCCGGCGTTCGTGCTCGGTGTCGGCGATCTCACGTACGGAAACGACCATGGCCAGGCAGCAGTCGACGGGCATTTCAACGACGTGATGGTCTGGAGCCGACAGGCCGCATACATGCCTGCATGGGGCAACCACGAGTGGGACAGCTCGAGCGATGACCTGCGCAACTACAAAGGCCGGTTTGACGTACCGCATGCGCAGACGTCGGCGACAGCCCCTGCGGTGGACTGCTGCGGCGAGGACTGGGGCTGGTTCGACGCGGGCGGCGTCCGATTCATCTCGTACCCGGAGCCGTATACGAGTAGCACGTGGCAGGCGTGGCAGGCGGATGCCGACGCGGTCTTCGCCAACGCGCAGGCCGACGCGTCGATCCACTTCATCGTCACGTACGGCCACCGGCCCGCGTACTCGACCGGGCATCACCCGGGTGACGCGAAGCTTGCCGGGATCCTCGACACCTTCGGCGATCGCTACTCGAAGTACGTGCTCAACCTCAACGGGCATTCGCACGACTACGAGCGCTTCCAGCCGATCCACGGCGTGACTCACATCACCAGCGGCGGCGGAGGAGCGACGCTGGAGACTCCATGGACGAGCACAGACGCTCGTACGGCCTTTCGCGCGATGCATCTCGAGCATCTCCGCATCGATGCGTCCGACTCGGGGATGCGGGTCGAAGCTGTCTGCGGTCCAGCGACGAGCAATGACGACACGGCATGCGTCCCGGGGTCCGTCATCGACTCCTACACGATCGGCACGACTCCGGCATCGCCGCCGCCGGCCGCGCTAGATCACATTGTGGTGAGCCCTGCGAATGCGACGGTCGCCGCGGGCGGCTCGCAGGCGTTTACGGCGGAGGCGTTCGACGCCTCGGGTGGTTCGCTTGGCGATGTGACGGCGTCGACGGTGTTCTCGATCGGGCCGGACGGGTCGTGTAGCGGCAACGTGTGCACGGCGAAGGTGACCGGGGTGCACACCGTGACGGGAGACGATTCAGGCAAGACGGGTGCTGCGTCCTTGACGGTGACGGCGGGCCCAATCGACCGCCTTGTGCTGTCGCCGGCTTCCGCGACGATCGTTGCGGCAGGATCGCAGGCATACACGGCGCAAGGAGTCGATCAGTACGACAACTCGCTGGGCGACGTCACCGCTTTGGCGAGCTTCTCGATCGTTCCGGATGGGTCGTGCACGGCTTCGGCGTGCACGGCTTCGGTGCCGGGTGAGCACACGGTGACGGCGAGCCTCGACGGCAAGAGCGGGACCGCTTCGCTCCAGGTGAACGCAGCGGTTGACCACATCGTGATCAGCCCCGCGAGCGCGACCATCGGCGCAGGCGACTCGCAGGCGTTTACGGCGGAGGCGTTCGACGCCTCGGGTGGTTCGCTTGGTGATGTGACGGCGTCGACGGTGTTCTCGATCGGGCCGGACGGGTCGTGTAGCGCCAACGTGTGCACGGCGAAGGTCACCGGGGTGCACACCGTGACGGGAGACGATTCAGGCAAGACGGGTGCTGCGTCCTTGACGGTGACGGCGGGCCCAATCGACCATCTGGCGCTGTCGCCGGCGTCGGCCTCGATCCCGATGGGTGGGTCGCAGGCGTACACCGCCGAGGCGCGCGACGCGTACGACAACTCGCTGGGCGACGTCACCGCTTTGGCGAGCTTCTCGATCGTTCCGGACGGGTCGTGCACGGCGTCGGCGTGCACGGGGTCAGTGCCGGGCGACCACACCGTAACGGCGAGCCTGACCGGGGCGAGCGGCTCCGCTTCGCTGCAGGTCAAGGAGCCGCTTGATCACATTGCGCTCAGCCCCGGGAGTACGATCGTCGCTCTCGGCGACTCGCAGTCATTCACCGCGGAGGCGTTCGACGCGTCGGGCAACTCGCTTGGTGACGTGACGGCGTCGACGGTGTTCTCGATCGGGCCGGACGGATCGTGCAGCGGGAATGTCTGCACGGCGATGGTCGGGGGGCCGCACACGGTCACCGGCAACGATTCGGGCAAGACCGGTACGGCCACGCTTTCGGTCAGCTTCGTCCGGAACCCCGACTTCGAGACCGACACTGCCGGCTGGAACACCTCCGTGACGGGAGTCGAGCTCGCCCGGGCCGCGGGCGGGCATACCGGTGACTGGGCCGCGCGGTTGACGAACAGCGGCTCGAGCAACGCATTCTGTCGGCTCAACGACTCAGCAAACTGGGTGAAGCCGGCCTCCGCCGGTACCTATACCGGCACCATCTGGGTGCGAGCTGACACGCCCCGGACGCTCACGCTGAGGCTCCGGGAGTTTTCATTGAGCAACGGAGACCTGGTCGGCAGCGCGACGAGTGACGTCACGCTCACGACCGAGTGGCAACTGGTGACCGTGACATATCAGGTCGCGACTGCCGCAACGACGCTCGACTTCAACGCCTACATCGCGAGCGCGCCGCCAGGCACCTGCTTCTACGCCGACGACGCGACCATTCTCCGGAGCTAACACCGCGCCCATTCGCTAGAAACGGAGCGTGACGTCGCCGTATGAGCGGCCGGGCTGGAGCGTCGCCGTCTGGACGCTCGTGGCCGTCTTCGCCGTCGGCGAGTACGCGATGCGCTTCCGCAGCCGGTTCAACAAGGGCGGGCGGCGCGTCGAGCATTGGACCCTGCCTGTCGTCGTCGCCGCGGTTGTCGGCGGGATGGTGGGCGGGATTCAGCTCGTACGGTGGCACGGGGAGGACGTTGGCTCGGGGCGGTGGCCGCTCTTCGTCGTCGGCCTGGCGCTGATGGCAGTTGGCATCGCCGTTCGGCTGTGGGCGATCGTCGTCCTGGGGCGCTTCTTCACGGTCGACGTGCGTCTCCACGCGGATCAGACCGTTGTCGATCGCGGCCCGTACCGCTGGGTGAGGCACCCCGCCTACACCGGGCTGATCGTGTTCTTCGTCGGCTTCGGGCTGGCACTGAGCAACTGGGTGTCGCTGGCCGTCCTCGCGCTGCTGCCGACACTCGGGTTGCTCGTGCGCATCCATGCCGAGGAGCGCGCGCTGTTCGCAGGGCTGGGCGAGGACTACCGGCGCTATGCAGCCGGCCGGCGCCGGCTCTTCCCCGGCGTCTGGTAGCGCCCTACGCAGTCGCTAGCGCTTGCTGCGGCGCCGGTCGCCGCGGCCGAACATCAGCGCGAGGAGCAAGGATGCCGCAGTACCGCCGTAGATTCCCCACATGTTCTCTCCCTGTCGGCGACGCGTCCGAAGGAAAGGGGTGGGGGATCAAAGCCGCCCCCTCGGTGGTAGACCCCTGACCC
>JBKOVW010000317.1:0-4019 GCA_046724095.1 Actinomycetota bacterium
GCGCGCAGCTCGGGTCGATCGACGAGGAGGCGTTCTACCGCGCCGTGAACAAGGTGCAGCCGTCGCTGATCCGCATCGACGCCGACGAGGTCACCTACAACATGCACATCATTCTGCGCTTCGAGCTCGAGCAGGACCTCATCGACGACAGGCTCGACGTGGCCGGGCTGCCGGACGCGTGGGACGCACGCATGGAGGAGTACCTCGGCGTGGACGTTCCCGACGCAGAGCACGGCGTCCTCCAGGACATGCACTGGGCGGGCGGTGCGCTGGGCTACTTCCCGACCTACGCGCTCGGCAACGTCATCTCGGTGCAGATCTGGGAGCGGGCGCTCGAGGACCTCGGCGACGTGGACGAGCGCTTCGAGCGCGGCGAGTTCGCCGACCTGCGCGAGTGGCTCCGCGAGCATCTGTACAAGCTCGGCGCCAAGTTCACGCCGCAGGAGACGATCGAACGGGTCACGGGGAGCCGGATCGACGCCGAGCCGTACGTGCGGTACCTGCGCGAGAAGCTCGCGCCGCAGGTCGCGTGAGCGTCGCTCCTCAGTTCGCTCCCGTAGGGGAAACGGGAAACCGCACGGTTTCCCCCGATGCCCCTTCCCTCGCTCACGGGCCAAAGATCGGCCCGTGAGCATCGCCCAGCTGAAGGCGACTCTCGCCGAGCTCTCGGACCTCCTCCACGCCGAGGCGATCGCCGACTGGGACTCCCGCGTCTCGATGCCGCCCGAGGGAGCGGAGGCACGCGCGAACGTCGTCGCCACTCTGACGCGGATCATCCACGAGCGGTTCGTCGCGGACGAGGTCGGCGAGCTGCTCGACGGGCTCGGCGGGCTCGAGGACGAGACCGACGCCGCGCTCGTCCGCGTGACCCGCCGCAAGTGGGAGCGCGCGCGGCGCGTCCCCGGCGACCTCGCGGCCGAGCTCGCGCGTTCGGCCGGCGTCGCCGTGGCTGCCTGGGACAAGGCGAAAGCCGCATCCGACTTCGCCGCGTTCGCCCCTCACCTGGAGCGGCAGCTCGAGCTGAAGCTGCGGTACATCGAGTGCTTTCCAGAGACCGACGCCGCCTACGACGTGCTGCTCGACGAGTACGAGGAAGGGATGACGACGGCGGAGGTGCAACGCGTCTTCGACCGGTTGAAGGAGGTGCTGGTGCCGCTGATCAAGAGCCGCGCCGACGGCGGCATGGTGCTCCAGGGCCCGTTCCGCGTCGACAAGCAGCAGCAGGCGAGCCGCCTGGTGCTCGACGCCTTCGGCTGGGATCCCACCAAGTGGCGCATCGACGAGACTCCCCACCCGTTCGCGTCGAAACCGGGCGTCGGCGACATCCGCCTGACGACGCACACCGAGGCCGGCGACCTGATGTCGCTGTTCTCGACGATGCACGAGTTCGGCCACGGGGTGTACGAGTTCGATGTCGACGAACGGCTGGGACGGAGCCCGCTCGGCGGCGGCACGTCGAGTGCGATCCACGAGTCGCAGAGCCGGATGTGGGAGAACCTCGTCGGACGCAGTCGCGGCTTCTGGCGCTGGTTCTATCCCCAGCTGCAGCTGCTGTTCCCGGAGGCGCTGGGGACGGTGGACGAGGATGCGTTCGTGCAGGCCGTGAGCGCGATCAGGCCCGGTCTGATCCGCGGCGACGCCGACGAGGCGACGTACGGGCTGCACATCATCCTGCGCTTCGAGCTCGAGCAGGAGCTGCTCGCGGGCACGCTCAGCGTCAGGGACCTGCCGGAGGCCTGGAACGCGCGGATGAAGCACTACCTCGGGGTCGACGTCCCTGACGACGCGCGCGGCGTCCTCCAGGACATGCACTGGTCGGTCGGGCTCTTCGGCTACTTCCCGACGTATCAGCTCGGCAACGTCATCTCGGTGCAGATCTGGGAGGTGGCGCGCCGCGATCTCGGCGATCTCGACGGGCAGTTCGCGCGCGGCGAGTTCGGCGGGCTGCGCGAGTGGCTGCGCGAGCACGTCTACCGCCACGGGAGTATCTATCCGCCGCGCGAGCTGCTCCAACGCGTCACCGGTTCGGCGCTCGACCCGGAGCCCTACCTGCAGTACCTGCAGACGAAGTTCGCGTGAGGGTCTGCGTCGTCGGCGCCGGCTCGATCGGCAGCCTGTTCGCCGCCCACCTCGCCACCGTCACCGACGTGCTCGTGCTGACGCGGCGCGTCGACCACGCTCGCGCACTCAACGAGCACGGCCTGCAGGTGACCGGCCGCCACGACTTCACCGCGCGCGTGACCGCCGCGGCCGATCCGCGCGAGCTGCCGGATTTCGACCTCGGGATCGTGGCGACGAAGGCGAACGGGCTGGAGCAGGCGGCCGCTTCGCTCGGCGGCCGGTTCCACGGCGCGACGATCATGACCGTCCTGAACGGCCTCGGCGCGGAGGAGATCGTGCGTGCGCACGGCGACTGGCCCCTGATCTCCGGCGTGACGTTCATGAGCGGCACCAAGCACTCGGACTCGCACGTCGAGTACATCCTCGACACGCCGACGTGGATCGGGCCGTTCGGTGAGACGCCCTTTCAGCGCGTCCAGGAGGTGGCGGAGCTGCTCGTCGACTCGGGCCTCAAGGCAGAGGCGCTGCCCGACCTGCTCCCTGCGCAGTGGTCGAAGCTGATCTTCAACGCAACCGTGAACGGTGTCGCCGCTCTGACGGGGCTGCCGCACGACGCGCACTTCGCTGCGGAGGCGGATGTCGGTGACCTCGGCCACCTCGTCCACGAGCTCGTCGACGAGGGTAAGCGGGTTGCCGCTGCGGCAGGTGTGGAGCTGCACGACGATCCGTGGGAGATGAACGTGCTCGCGACCAAGCGCGGCAGCGCCCACTACCCCTCGATGCTCGAGGACGTCGACGCACGCCGCCCGACCGAGGTGGAGCTGATCAACGGCGCGCTCGTGCGCGAGGCGGCGCGCCACGGCGTCGACGCGCCGCTGCAGACAGCGGTTTACCGGCTCGTGAAGGCGCGGGAGGCGTCGTACTCGTGAGAGTCTGCGTCGTCGGCTGCGGCGCCGTGGGGTCGCTGTTCGCCGCGAACCTGGCGCGGCTCGACGACGTAGAGGTCTGGGCGTACGACCTGGCGCAGGAGCACGTCGACGCTATCAACCGCGACGGCCTGACACTGAGCGGCGCCGGCGAAGTCGTCGGGCGGCCGCGGGCGACGAGCGACGCCTCCGAGCTCCCCGAGTGCGACTTCGGGATCGTCGCGACGAAGGCAATGCACACCGCCGCCGCGATCGCCGCGACGGCTCACGCCTTCCCTGCCGGCTGCGTCGCGACGGTGCAGAACGGGCTCGGCAACGAGGAGGCGATCGCGGAGCACATCGAGCGCGTGATCCGAGGCACGACGTTTCCGGCCGGGAAGATCGTCGCCGCCGGACACGTGCAGTGGGACGTGAAGGGCGACACGACGTTCGGCCCCTTCGAGCCGCGGCCCGCTCCGGACGACGAGATCGCGCGCCTGGCGGACGCCTGCACGCGCGCCGGAATGCCGACCGAGGCGGTTGCGGACGCGCGCGGGCCGCAGTGGCGCAAGGTGATCTTCAATGCGTCCACGAACCCGATCGGCGCGCTCACGGGCCTCACACACGGCCGCGTCTGCGAGGACCCGGCGCTGCGGTCGCTCGTCAGTGCGCTCGTCGACGAGGGCAAGGCGGTCGCGGCGGCGCAGGGGATCGAGCTCGACGCCGACCCCGAGGAGCTGATCGACCACGCCGCGCGCCCAGACGTCGCCTACGACCACAAGGCGTCGATGCTGCAGGACGTCGAGGCGCGGCGCCCGACCGAGATCGACTACCTCAACGGCGGGATCGTGCGCTTCGGCGACGAGCACGGAGTGCCGACTCCGCACAACCGCGCAATCTGGGCGCTCGTGAGAGGGTTGGAACGGTCGTGGTGAGCCGTCAGGAGATCGAGCGGCGCTACGCCGCCGTGCGCGAAGCGATGGGTGCCCATGGCGTCGATGCAGTCGTCGTGTGCGGGTCCGAGTACACGGGGTTCGAGGGCGCGGTGACGTA
>JBKOVW010000410.1:0-4005 GCA_046724095.1 Actinomycetota bacterium
GGCTCGGACTCCTTCCACGCGCGCGCGATGCTGCCGTGACCGTCGAAGTCGAACGCGATCTCGGGGCTCTCGATGCGGAGCGCGCCGCGGGCGAAGCGCCGCTCGCGGATCGCCGCCGTCAGGCGGTCGGTGCGGTCGAGAGCCGCCTTGATCTCGGGCTCGGCCTCCCGCCGCTCGGCCTGGCCGTACGTGAGGCGCGCGTTGCTGCGGATAACGGAGCGGTAGAAGCGCGGCTCGCCGCTCGGCGGCAGCTCGACGGTCACGCACAGGCGGTCCTCGTGCGGCCGGAGGCTGCAGCGGTCGTCGGCGAGCTCCGGCGGCAGCATCGGCGCCGCGCGCCCCGGAACGTAGGTGGTGAACGCGCGCTCCGCTGCGCCGCGGTCCAGCGGCGTCCCCGCCGCGACGTACGCGGACACGTCTGCGATGTGCACCCAGGCGCGGTGGCCCCCGTCCTCCTCGACGACGGAGAGCGCGTCGTCGAAGTCCTTCGCCGTCTCAGGGTCGATCGTGAACGTGAGCAAGTCCCGCAGATCGACGCGGTCGCCGGTGTCCGGCGGCTCGGTATTGGGCTCGTACTGCTCGACGCGCGCGCCCGTGTTGACCAGGAGCCCTTCGAGCACGACCTCGATGTCCTTCGCCTTTCCGAGGACGCGCTCGAGCCTCGCGCGGCCTCGGCCGGTCCGGACGACGGCCAGATCGCCCGGGCCTGCGTCGCCGAGCCCTTTCCGGTCGAGCACGAGCGGCACTCCCGGGATGAAGTACGGCTCGCCGACGACGAGCTTGCCGCGCTTCTCGACCTGGACGACCGCGCGGTCGCTCAGACCTGCAGGAAGCGGCGAATCGTCAGGCCCGAGCCGGCGGCGCCGAGCAGCAGGCCGGTGGCGATGAGGATCAGGGCGTTGAGCTCGAATGCGAGCGCCTTGACGTCGCTGCCGGCGTTCAGCGGCCCCGTGTGCAGGAGCGACGGCAGCGCGATCGACTTCCCGAGGACGAGCAGGATGACCGCGCCGACCGCCCCGCCAACGCCGCAGAGCACACCTTCGAGCATGAACGGGCCGCGCACGAACCAGTTCGTGGCGCCGACGAGCTTCATCACCTCGATCTCACGGCGGCGCGAAAAGATCGAGAGCCGGATTGTGTTCGCGATCAGCAGCGTCGACGCCGCCAGCAGCAGGATGACGGCGATGATGAAGAACGCCTCGATCACATGCGCCAGGCGTAGCACCTTGTGGGTCGTCCTCTTGCCGTAGTCGACCTTGTCGATCCCGTTGCCGGGCTGCGAGCTGAAGAGGGCCGCCACCCTCTCGACGTCGTCGCCCTTCTTCGGCACGACCGTGAGCGCGTTCGGGAACGGGTTGGTCGGGAGCTGCGCGACCTCCTCGGGGTGCTTCTGCTTCATCTGCCGAAGCGCGTCCTGCTTCGAGACGAAGTCGACGCGCTTGATGAGCGCGCTGGCCGCCGCGGCGCGCGCGATCTCGTTCATCTGCTTCGCCGACGCCTCCTTCGCGCACGTGTCCGCGGTGCAGAAGTACACGTGCACGACGAGCTCCTTCTTCACGTGGTTGCTCCACGACACGACCCACGAGCCGAACGCGATGAAGAGGCCGAGCAGGAACATCCCGATCAGCACCGTCACCGTCGCGGCCAGCGTCGTCGAGACGTTCGCGCCGAGGGAGCGCAGGGATTCCGTGACGATGAGCTTCAGGCGTTCCATTTAGCTCTCGTAGCCGCCGCGGCGCTCGTCGCGCGCGAGGCGTCCGTCCTCGAGCGCGATCACACGCCGGCGCATCTTGTCGACCATCTCGCGGTCGTGCGTGACCATGAGGATGGTCGTGCCGGCACGGTTGATGCGGTAGAGCAGCTGCATGATCCCGACCGAGGTGTCGGGGTCGAGGTTCCCGGTCGGCTCGTCGCAGACCAGCAGCGGCGGGTGGTTGACGAACGCGCGCGCGATCGACACGCGCTGCTGCTCGCCGCCGGAGAGCTCGTCGGGCAGCGAGTTCATCTTGTGCGCGAGCCCGACCATGTTCATCACCTCGGGCACCTTGCGGCGGATCGACGTCGCGCTCTCGCCCTGCACCTTCAGTGCGTAGGCGACATTCTCGGAAGCGGTTCGGGTGGGCAGCAGCTTGAAGTCCTGGAAGACGCAGCCGACGTTACGGCGCAGCAGCGGTACCTTCGAGCGCTTCAGCCGCGTCAGGTCGCGGCCTCCGACGACGATGCGACCCCGCGTCGGCTCCAGCTCCTTCAGCAGCAGGCGGACGATCGTGGACTTGCCCGAGCCCGACGCGCCGACGACGAAGACGAACTCCCCCTTCTCGATCACGAAGGACACGTCGCGCAGGGCGGTCACGTCCGGCTCGTAGACCTTGGTCACGGACTCGAAGACGATCATCGCGCCCGGGCCGGGCGCCGGCGCCGGCGGCGCCTCGACAAGCTGCGGCTCGACGAGCGTCGCCGTGGAGGTCTCTTCTTCTTTCGGGAGGATTAGGTCGGACACCGGATCTGTAGGCGCGGCGCGGTCCAGGGCGCGCACCGGCTGGAATTCCCGGGGAGTCTAGCTGAAGGGCTAGACGACCTTTCCCGCTGCACGGGCCAGCAAATAGGCATGGATGAAGCCGTCGAGCTCGCCGTCCAGCACGCCCTGGGCGTTCCCGACCTCGAAGTCGGTCCGGTGGTCCTTGACGAGCTGGTACGGATGGAGGACATAGCTGCGGATCGGGTTGCCGCCGAAGCCCATGCTGACGACTCCTCGTTCCTTCGCGAGCTCCTCCTCGCGGTCCTCCTCGGCGAGCTCGGCGAGGCGCGACTTGAGGATCCGCATGGCGGTCTGCTTGTTCGCGGCCTGGGAGCGCTCGTTCTGGCACTGCACGACGACTCCGGTCGGCAGATGGGTGATTCGGACGGCCGAGTCGGTCTTGTTGACGTGCTGGCCGCCGGCACCCTGCGCCCGGTACGTGTCGATGCGCAGGTCGTTCTCGTCGATCTCGACGTCGCCGTCCTGGGCCAGCAGCGGGCTCGGGATCACCTGCGCGAATGACGTGTGGCGGCGGTGGGCCTGGTCGAAGGGGCTCAGGCGCACGAGCCGGTGCTTGCCGCGCTCGGCGCGGAGGATGCCGTAGGCGTTCTCGCCCGCAATCGTGAAAGTCGCCGACTTGAGGCCTGCCTCCTCCCCCGGGCTGGCCTCGACCATGTCGACCTTGAAGCCGCGATGCTGCGCCCAGCGCTCGTACATGCGCAGAAGCATCTCGGTGAAGTCCTGCGCGTCGGTGCCGCCGACGTCCGACTGCAGCGTGACGACGGCGTCGCCGGCGTCGTACTCACCTGAGAACAACGCCTCCTCCTCCAGGCGGTCGAGCTCCTGCTTCAGCGGCGTGATCGACTGGGCGATCTCCGCCTCCATGCCCCCGTCCATCGAATACAGCTCACGCGCATCCTCGTAGTCACGGGTCAGCGCCTCGTAGCGCTCGAGCTTGCGCTGGACGCGCGCATGCTCGGTCGAGATCGCCGCGGCATGCTCCTGGTCGTCCCAGAAGCCGGGCGCGCCCATCTCCTCCTCTAGCTGTGTGCGGCGTTCGGCGAGCGCGTCGGGGTCAAAGGTAATCACGGACCCACGCGAGGCGGGATCCGATCTCCTCGAGCTGCTGCTCCAGCGGTTGTACGTGTTCGTCGGCCACGCGCGGATGGTAGCTAGTAAGGACAAGGGAACTGATGCCGCGCGAGCACGCGAAGCCTGCTCGCGCCGCACGGTAGAGAACAATCGCCCAGCACCAAAGAGCGCACGGGCTCAGCCCGTGCGCGTTACGCGCGAAGCGCCGTACCCACAACCGCGCGAAAGCGAAAGCTTTCGCGCGGAGCTATGCCCCGTGGCACTTCTTGAACTTCTTGCCGCTGCCGCACCAGCACGGGTCGTTGCGGCCGATGTTCTCGCGCTCGGACTTGACGATCGGCTTCGGCGCGCCTGCCGTGGTCGTCGAGCCGCCGGTCATCGCCATCGTCGTCGTT
>JBKOVW010000113.1:0-5082 GCA_046724095.1 Actinomycetota bacterium
GGCTGCCGGGCGACCGACTGGATCATCGAGCCGAAGATGTTGCCGATGCCGACGCCGGCGCCGAGCGCGCCGAGACCGACACCGAGAGCGAGCCCGATCGCCTTGCCGGCTTTCGTGACGTCGCCCGACGTTGCTGCGAGAAGCGTGTGCACCTTTTCCTCCTTTAGTGCTCCGGCTCGATCGCCGAGCCGATGTAGATGGCCGACAGCGCAGAGAAGATGAACGCCTGGATGCCCACGACGATGACGACCTCGAAGATGTAGAAGAGCGTCGCCGGGATGATCACGGGCAGCAGGGCCAGCGACTGGAAGATGAAGATCAGGCCCAGGAACGTGAGGATCAGAATGTGCCCCGCGAGCATGTTCGCGAAGAGTCGGACGCTCAGCGAGATCAGGCGCATGAACTGCCCGAGCACCTCGAGCGGGACGATCAGCCCGAGCAGCGGCTTCGGCGCCTCGGGGATCCAGCTCTTGAAGTAGCGCCGCGCTCCGTTCCAGCGGATCCCTTCGACATGCGTGAAGACGAAGGTGAGCAGCGCCAGCGCGAGCGTCACCGAGAGGGAGCTCGTGGCGGCATAGATCCCCCAGGTCGGGACGCCGTGCCAGGTCTCCCCCGTCAACGGCAGCGGAATGAAGCCGAGCAGATTGACGACGAAGATGAAGAGCAGCAGCGACGCGACGTACGGGAACCAGCGCCCGATCGCCTTCGACGGCAGGCCCTGTTCGGCGACCTGGACCTGCGCGACCTCGTACAGCTGCTCGCCGACGGTCTGCCTGGTGCCGGGCCGCACGGTGAGGCGCCAGCGCATCAGCGCGAGGCCGAGCAGGATCGTCAGGAGCGTGCCGAGCATCAGGTACACGACGGCCTTCGTGATCGAGAGGTCGAGCGGCCCGAGGTGGATCGGAACCCATTCGTGCTGCTCGAACTCCTTCGTCGGGTCGAACTCGCCGCGTGCGAACGCCGACGACGGAAACACGAGCGCGAGCAGCGCGACCGTGAGCAGCCGTGCTCTCATCGCGTCTCTCCGCCGAAGTAGGCCGTCAGCGAGAGGCCGAGCTCGAACGTGTACGCGAGGGCGTACGTCACGACCGCCGCGACCGCGACGTGTGGGTGCGACGCGGCCGTCGCGACGAGGACCGCGAGCAGCACGATTGCCTTGAAGAAGACGCCGAATGCCTGCACAGCTGAGCCCGCGACATTAGCCGCGGGCTTGCGGACGCGCGCCAGCACGTAGTCCAGGCCGTGCACGAACACCCAGAGGACGACGGCGAGCGCCCAGCCGGAGACCGGCCAGTCGAGCAGCAGGAAGATCGGCAGCGCGGCGAGGATCAGCACGAGGCCGCCGAGCGCCGGCAGGAGGTGTCCGGGCTCCGGCCGAGGCGTGGAGAAGAGGCCGCCGGCGGCCATCAGACGTTGTACCTCCGGTAGACCATGAAGACGGCGAGCGGGATCCCGACGACGGCGCCGATGAGGATGCCGATACCCGCGCTCCCCGCCAGCCAACCGATCAGGAGGCCGACGGCGATCACGGCCAGCAGGATCCCTACGAGGAGTCCTCCCGCCCCGGCGGGTTCGAACGGGCGGCGCTGCGAGGGCTCCATTCGCCCCGAGCATACCAACTTTGTGACACCGAGAAGCCGCTATTCAGGCCGAAACTGGCGCACTTTGTATGCCCGGCGTGCCAGGCACCGGACGCGTTTTCGGCGCCCACGCTAGGCGGTCTTGCGCTCCGCGCGCGCCTGCTCCTCGCGGCGGCGGATGATCGGGTTGGCCAGCTTCACGATCTCGAGCAGGTAGACCATGTACACCGAGGCGGCGAGGGCGACGAGGCCGAACACGCCGACGATCGCAGTCCGCCACGGGTGCCAGTCGCCGTGCTGATGCGGCTTGATGAAGCGGAGCGCGAGCGCCGTCGCGGCCAGCGTCCCGCACCAGAGCCAGATGTACGTCGCCGCGCGCCGCTGCGAGAAGCCGATGTTCACGAACCGGTGGTGCAGGTGCGTTCGGTCCGCGGCATAGACCGGCTGCCTGTACTTGAGCCGCTTCGCGACGACGAAGGACGTGTCGAGGATCGGCACGGCCAGGACGAGCAGTGGGAAGAAGAGCGTGACGACCGACGCCGTCTTGAGCAGGCCCTGCAGCGGGATCGTCGCCAGCACGAAGCCGAGCAGCAGCGCGCCCGAGTCCCCCATGAAGATGCGCGCCGGGTAGAGGTTGTGGCGCAGGAAGCCGAGGCACGCGCCGAGCACGATCGCCGACAGGATCGCGGCGTTCACCTCCGGCCGTGGCAACGACAGCGCGATCAGCGTGAACGTGAACGCAGAGATGGCGGAGACGCCGGCTGCGAGCCCGTCGAGGCCGTCGAGGAAGTTGACCATGTTCATGATCGCGACGATCCAGAGCACCGACAGCGGCATCCCGAGCCACTTCGGCAGCGTGTGGACGCCGACGATCGGGAACGTGAAGCGGTGCACCCAGATCCCGAAGCCCACCGGGATCGCGGCCGCGGCCACCTGGCCGCCGAGCTTCTCGAACCAGCGCAGGCCGCGGAAGTCGTCGACCGCGCCGACCGTCGTTGCGACGGCCGCTCCGAGCAGCAGCCCGCGTGTCTCGCGCGAGAGGTCGAGGAACGCGAGCGCCGGTACGAAGATCCCGAAGAAGAGCGCCAGGCCGCCGAGGCGCGGAACGGTGCTGCGGTTCAGGCGCCGCCCCTCGGGCTGGTCGACGACGCCGAGCAGGCGCGCCATGCCGCCGACGGCCGGCGTCAGCAGGACGACGATCGACGCTGCGAGCAGCGCACCCCAGATGACCTGCAGGTGGTCGGCGAGCGTGTGCAGCATCAGTGCAGCACCAGCGCGAGGACGATCGCGAGAACGATGAGGCCGAAGAAGACGGTGGCGACGATCGTCCCGGCGCGCGCCCAGCGCACCCAGTCGTCCTCAGGCTCGACTTCGCTCCAGCGCTGCCAGCGGCGCGCGCGGAGCCTACTTCGTACCGTAGAGACGGTCTCCCGCATCTCCGAGGCCGGGCACGATGTAGCCGCGCTCGTTCAGGCCGCGGTCGATTGCGGCGACGACGATCTGGACGTCGGGGTGGTCGCGGTGGATCCGCTCGATGCCCTCGGGCGCCGCGATGATCGCGATCAGCCGGACCGATGTGGCCCCGGCCTTCTTGACCGTCTCGACAGCCGCTGCCGTCGAGTTCCCGGTCGCGAGCATCGGGTCGAGCAGGATCACGTCGCGGTCGGCGACGTCGGCCGGCAGCTTCGAGTAGTACTCGACCGGCTGCAAGGTCTCCTCGTCGCGGTACATGCCGATGAAGCCGACCCGCGCGCTCGAGATCAGCGAGAGCACGCCGTCGAGCATCCCGACGCCGGCGCGCAGGATCGGGCAGACCGCCACCTTCTTGCCGCTGATGCGCGGAAACTGCCCGACCTCGAGCGGCGTCTCGACCTCGACGTCCTCGGTGGGCATGTCCTTCGTCGCCTCGTAGGTGAGCAGCAGCGTCACCTCGTTGACGAGCTTGCGGAAGTGGACGGTCGGCGTGTCCTTGTCGCGCAGGTAGGCGAGCTTGTGCTGGACGAGCGGATGCTTGACCTCGACGACGACGCCCGTGCGCGCTTCGGCCACGCTCATTGCGTCACGTACGTCGTCCAGCCGCGGAAGCCGGCGTACAGCGGGTGGTCGTCGCAGAGCTTCTCGACGCGCGTGCGCAGGGCTGCGAGGTCGGGCGAGTCGCCGAGCGCCTCGACGATGACGCGGCCGATCTCGCGGAAGCTCTCCTCGTCCATGCCGCGCATCGTCGCTGCAGGCGTGCCGATGCGCACGCCGCTTGCGACGGTCGGCGGGCGCTCGTCGAAGGGGACGGTGTTCCGGTTGACGGTCAGCTTGACGTCGTGCAGGCGCTCCTCCGCGGCCTTGCCCGTCCACTCGGTGCGCCTGAGATCCAGCTGCAGCAGGTGCGTGTCGGTGCCGCCGGTGAGCACGTCGAGCCCGCCTTCGATCAGCGTCTCCGAGAGCGTGTCGGCGTTGCGCCGGATCTGCTTCTGGTAGTCGCGGAACGCGTCGGTCGCGGCGATCTTGAAGCAGGCGGCCTTCGCGGCGATCGTGTGCTCGAGCGGGCCGCCCTGCATACCGGGGAAGACCGCGCGATCGACACTTACAGCGTGCTCCTCGCGGCAAAGGATGAAGCCGGAGCGCGGGCCGGCGAGGGTCTTGTGCGTCGTCGAGGTGACGAAGTCGCAGTGCTCCACCGGATTCGGGTGCAGTCCCGCGGCGACGAGCCCGGCGAAGTGAGCCATGTCGCAGAGCAGGAGCGCGCCGACGTCGTCGGCGATCTCCCTGAACTTCGCCGTGTCGACGGTGCGCGGATACGCCGAGCCGCCGCAGACGATCAGGCGCGGCTTCGCCTCGCGCGCCTGCTCGAGCACCTCGTCGTAGTCGACGACGTTCGTCTCGCGCGAGACGCCGTAGTGGACGATCGTGTAGAGCTTGCCCGAGAAGTTGACGCGGAGGCCGTGCGTGAGGTGCCCGCCGTGCGCGAGCTCGAGCGACAGGATCGTGTCGCCCGGCTGCAAGGCGGCCATGTACACGGCCATGTTCGTCTGCGCGCCCGCGTGCGGCTGCACGTTCGCGTGGTCGGCGCCGAAAAGCTCCTTCGCGCGGTCGATCGCCAGCTGCTCGATCCCGTCGACGATCTCGCAGCCGCCGTAGTAGCGCTTGCCCGGATAGCCCTCCGCGTACTTGTTCGTCGGCGTCGAGCCGATCGCCTCGAGGACGGCGGGCCAGGTGAAGTTCTCGGACGCGATCAGCTCGATCTGCCCGCGCTGGCGCTCGAGCTCGCGGCCGAGCAGCTCGGCGATCTCGGGATCGACCTGGTCGAGACCGGCCGTGGTCAGCTGCTGAAAGGTCTGCTGGGCGGCGACGGCCATCAGCTGGATCGTACTGCCGCCTGCAGTCGACGGAGAACCTCGGCGGCCGGAACGGCGCCCTCCCGGAGGATCCGCGGCTCCGGGCCTGTCAGATCGACGACGGTCGACGGCGCGCCCGGGAGCTCTCCGCCGTCGACGACGGCGGCCGCACC
>JBKOVW010000329.1:0-11035 GCA_046724095.1 Actinomycetota bacterium
CGGCGAGGCGAGGTCGACGGCCGTCCAATCGCCTTCGAACGTCTCGAGCGCGGCGAGTGCCGCGTCGCGCGACCCTTCCTGGAAGAGCGCAAAGCCGGAGACGAGTAGCGCGTCGCCTCGTAACGGCGAAGGGAGGTCGCCACGCGACAGACGCGCATTCGCGCCGCGGTCGGCGACGACCGCGTCGTGCAGCGCGATCGCGGTCCCCGTCGGCAGCTCGTCGTCGCGCGCGAGGCGCGCGTCGATCCCACGCTCTTCGAGCTCGGCAGCGACGAGGTCGCCAGCCGGGTCGCTGCCGATGCGGCCGACGACCTGCGCGTCGGCGCCGAGCTCGCGGGCCGCGAGCGCGGCGTTGACCGCCGACCCGCCGGCGCGCAGCTGCACGCCGGTGTGCGCACGCTCGCCATGTCCGGGGAGACGGTCGGCCACGACGTCGACCATGACGTCGCCGACGGTGACGAGCTTCACGCCGAGCGGATCTCTTGCACGACCGGCGATTGCTCCAGCGTCGCCTGGCGCTCGGGCACGAGCCCATTGCTGAACGCGTCGACGATCGTCTTCGCCTCACCGTATGCGGCAGCCGCGTCGTCGTCGCGCCCGAGCTCGTACGCGACATGGCCAAGTGCCGCACGTGCGTTCCAGCGCGCGTACGGGCTGACGATGCGGTCGGCGATTTGCACTGCCGAACGTAACGCCGTCATTGCCTCGTCGTGCTTCCCCAGACGGACGAGCGCCTGCCCGAGCGTGGAGAGTGAACGCGCCTCGTACTTCGCGCGCCGGGTGCGGCGCGCCAACTCGATCGCGCGACTGGCGAAGTCTGCTGCCGACTCGGGCGTCTCAGCCGCGAGCGCGATCTCGGCGCGCGCAGACATGAGCCTGCCGGCGATCAGCCAGGTCGTCCATGCCGTCGCGTGCTCCGCGGCCTCCCAGCGCTCCGGCCAGGCCGCCTGCGCCGAGCCGACGTCGCCGGCGAGGAGGTCGGTCAGCAGGAGATCTGCGGCGGCGAACTGGCGCGGCATCCCGAACTGCATCGTCGCGGACAGCTCCAGCGCCTCGTCGGTGCGCCGGCGTGCCGTCTCGAGGTCGTGGACCTCCCGGTACGCCAACGTCGAGTAATTGAGCACGACGCGCCCCGTATGGCCGAGCTCATCCGCAAGGCGGAGAAACTCGTCCCACATCGCAATTGCCTCCTCGTGACGTCCGAGGCCGGCAAGCGCGAGCGCCTCGAGCCCGCCGGCGCGAAGCAGCGCTTCCGGGCTGTGCACGTCGTTCGCCTCCGCTCGCGTTTGCTGGGAGAGCTCGACGGCACGCTTGTAGTCGCCGCCCCACGCAACGGTGTTCGAGTGCAGATGAAGCAGGTTCGTGAGCTCGAACGGCCACGCGCCGGGTCTCCACTGCTGGAGCGCGCGATCGCCGAGCTCGAGCGCCGCCTCGAGGTCGCCCTCGGCGCCGCGCATGGCAAGTCCCTCGCTCTTGTTGGCGAGAGCGGCCGCAAGCCCAGCGTCGTCGCCGAGCTCTCCCGCAAGGGCGATCGCTTGCTCGGCCGTCGCGATCGTCTCTGCGTCGCGCTCGCTCCAGACGTAGGCGAGCCCGAGTCCCAGGAGCGCTTCGAGCTTCTGCGCTCCCTCGAGCTCTGGGATGACCGCACTCAGCTCTTCCGCTGCAGCCTCGTGTTCGTCGAGCTCGACGAGCGCACGGCCACGCTCGACACGAATGCGCTTGCGCACGTCTTCGTCGTCGGTCAGTTCGAGCGCGCGCGTGTAGAGGTCGATGACGGCGCTGCTCGCCCAGCTCCGGCGCGCCACGTCGGCTGCCGCGAGCAAATACGGAACGGCGCGGTTCGGCTCGCCGGCTTCACGCCAGTGGTAGGCGAGGATCGTCGCCAGCGCCTCGCCGACCAGGCGCTCCTCGATGTACCGCGCGACAGCCGCATGCCGCTCTCGGCGCAGCGCGCGGGGCACCGTCGCATATGCGACCTCGCGGATGAGCATGTGCTTGAACGTGAATTGCGCATCGCCTGCAACCTGACTCGACGGGTCCCGCCGCACGAAGTCGCGAGCCTCCAGAACGGCAAGTGCATCGTCGACCTCGCCGATCGCACCGACCGTCTCGAGGATCCCGCGCCAGAACGTCTTCCCGATCACAGCCGCGGAGAGCAGCGCGTCACGCGCACGGGTCGGAAGTGCGTCGATGCGGGCTGCGATCGCCTCGCGGACGGTTACAGGGAGCTCCTCATCGCCTCGCTCGGCAACCGACGCGGCGAGCTCCTCGAGGAAGAGCGGGTTGCCGCCTGCGACATCGACGAGCCGCTCCGGATCCACGCCGACAACGAGCTGCCCGGCGAGCATGCGCGCATCGCTGTCGGCCAGGGGCTCGAGCGGCAGGGTCGTCCGCGCGCCGAGACCGGTGCCCCACGCCGGCTCGATGTCGAGCAGCTCGGGCCGCGCCGTTGCGATGAGCACTGCCGGCGCTTCGCGCGTGTGACTCGCGAGATACGCGAGCAGCGCCAGCTCGCTCGCGTCGGCCCAGTGCACGTCCTCGAAGACGAAGACGGTCGGCTGTGCGAGTGCGGTGCACTCGATGAAGCGCCGCGCAGCGAACATCAGCAGCGCGCCGGTCGGAACCTCGTCGTCCGGCGAGAGCCCGAGCAGCAGCAAGAGGTGCCGGAGAGTCTCCGCGGCCTCGTCGGCGGGCACGAGCTCGCGCACGGTTGCCTCGAGCTTCGGCCGAGCGGTTGCCGGCGGATCCGACTCGAGGATGCCGCTGAGATCACGGACGATGCGGGAGAACGCCTGATAGCCGACGCGCTCCTCGTACGGCAGACAGCGGCCGCGGAGAATCCGGCCGCCCCTCCCGGCGACGAGCGCTGTGATCTCTTGGCAGAGCCGTGACTTCCCGATTCCCGGCGGCCCGACGAGCGTCACGAGGTGAGGCCGGTTCTCGTCGACGGCGCGGCTCCAGACCGAGCGCAGCAGCTCGAGCTCGCGATCCCGCCCGACGAGCGCGGTCGTGCCGAGCGGCCGGTCGGCCGGGGCCGTTGCCGCCTCGACGGCGAGCCACGCTTCGACTGCGTCGGCCTTTCCCTTGGCGTCGATCGCCGCAAGCTCCTCGTAGCGAACGGCGTGACGGGTTGCGCGGTACGTCTCGCGGCCGACAATGACGCGTCCCGGCGGCGCGGCGTTCTGCAAGCGGGCGGCGGTGTTGACGACGTCGCCGGTCGCCAGCGCCTGTCCGCTGCGCGCCTGGTCGACGGACACGATCGCCTCGCCGGTGTTGACCGCGGCGCGCGCCGGTAGATCGATCGTCTCTAGGACGCGGAGCGCAGCGCGTACGGCCCGCTCGGCGTCGTCGCCGTGCGCGACCGGCGCGCCGAAGACCGCCATCACGGCGTCCCCGATGAACTTCTCCAGGACTCCGCCGTACTGCTCGATGCACTGTTTCGCCTCGCGGTGGTACGCCTGCAGCACCTCGCGGACGTCCTCGGGATCGGCCTTGTCGGCGCGCGCCGTCGAGTCGACGAGGTCGACGAACAGAACGGAGACGAGCTTGCGCTCCTCCTGGGGCGCGGCTGCCTCCGCGAGCGGCGCGCCGCAGTTGCTGCAGAACCGCGCACCCGGCGCGTTGGCCTGGCCGCAACCGGCGCAGCGGACCTCGACGGCGGTCATCGAATGCAAGTGTTGCCGAAGCGGCTTGAGGGTTCAAACTTGGCCGATGGACCGGCGGCTCCTGTGGCTGAACGTCGGCGTCAAGGCGCTCCTCGTCGCGCTCCTGCTCTTCTCGGTCACGTCCGGCCTCGAGCGCTTCAACGGGAAGGCGATGTGGGCGCGCGCACTTGCCTATCCGCTCGCGGCGCTGATCGTCCCCGCCGTCTGGCGGCTGCGCGGGCGCCCGCAGCCCTATCCGCACCTGATCGACACCCTCGTCGTGCTGCCGTTCGTGATCGACACCGGCGGCAACGTGCTCGACCTCTACTCGATCTGGTGGTTCGACGACGTCGCGCACTTCCTGAACTGGTGGATCCTGGTCTCGGCGTTCGCGCTGGCGTTGCAGCGGACACGGCTGGGACGTCTGCCGTCGTGGTCGATCGCGGTCGGCTTCGGCGCCGCGACGGAGATCCTCTGGGAGCTCGGCGAGTACACCGTGATGAAGCTCGGCTCGTCGGGCCTGCAGCTCACGTACGAGGACACGATCGGCGACCTTGCGCTCGGCGGGCTCGGGACGCTGCTCGGGGCGACGGCGGTCGCCTGGCTCGTCAGACCAGCCGACGCTCGAGGTAGCTCGCCAGCCTCGTGAGCGGGAACGAGATGCAGAAGAACGCCGCGAGCAGTGCGGTGTAGATGGCGAACGCGTGCGAGTTCGCCCCGGCCTCGAACTCGAGACGCTCGATCGAGCGCTGGCCCGTCGCGAGCAGTTCGGTCACGCCGATCAGGGAGGCGATCGTCGTGTTCTGGATGATGTTCGCGATCAGGCTGACGAGCGGTGGCAGCAGGCGGCGCAGCGCCTGCGGCAGGATCACGAACAAGTGACGCCCGATCCAGCCGAAGCCGAGCGCGGCGGCCGCCTCGTGCTGCTCCCGTGGGATCGACTGGACCGCCCCGCGCGTGGCCTCGGCGACCTGCGCGCTTCCCCAGAGCGTGAGGCCGATCGCCGCTCCCGTGAAGGCGCCGAAGCGATGGTGGATGTACGGCGCCGTCGGCAGCGCGTAGTAGACGAGGAAGATCGTCACGATGATCGGCAACCCGCGCCACACCTCGACGTAGAGCCGCAAGAGCGACTGCAGGGGCAGAAAGCGGACGGTCATAAGCGTGCCGAGCACCACGCCGACCGCCGTGCTCGCGACGACGGCGAAGACGGCGATCCGGAGCGTGTTCTTGAGCCCCTCGTGGAGCATGTAGTGCGCGACCGGATCGACCCAGTCCGGCATCAGCGGGCCCCCGGGAGCGCCAGCCGCCGCTCGACCACACGCGTGAGCAGCGACAGCGTCCAGACGACGATGAGGTAAGTCACGCCGAGCGTGACGTAGACCTCTGCCGCCTTGAACGACTCGCTCTCAAGGCTGTAGGCGGTATTCGTGAGCTCGGCGAAGCCGATGGCCGTGAGGAGCGACGTGTTCTTGAGCACCGACACGTTCGTGTTGATCGTCGACGGCAGCGCGATCCGAGCCCCGATCGGCAGCGTGACATTGAAGAACGTCGCGAGCCGGGAGAAGCCGAGGGCGAGGCCGGCCTCGCGATAGCGATACGGGACCGCCTCGAACCCGGCGCGGAAGTTCTCCGTGTTGTACGCACCACCCCACACGACGACGGCGAGCCACGCGATCGTGAAGGGGTCGAGCCGGATCGGATGCCCCGGGAAGTGCGGGAGCGCGCCCGCGATGAAGAAGATCTGGACGAGGATCGGCGTGTTCCGAATCACCTCGACGTAGGTCGCGGCAAGCCAGCTCACCACCGGGATGCGATGGGCGCGGGCGGCGCCGAGGACCATGCCGATCGCGAGCGAGCCCGCGATGCCGATGCCCGCAACCTTGAGCGTCTGCTTCAGGCCCTGCCAGAAGTCGGGCAGGTGATCCCAGATGAACTGCCAGTCGAAGTTCGCCGCGAGCATTGAGGAGAGCGGAGCGGCCGCATGAGCGGCCGCTCCGGATCAGCCGGTTACGGACAGATGGTCGTGACGTCCTTCCCGACCGGGTACGAGAAGGTGTTCTTCGGCCGGGGGACGTTGTCCAGGAAGCTCGGCACGAGCCGTGCCGGTGCGTTCGCCCGCAGCAGCTTGACGAACTCGTCCCGCTTCTTCATGTAGCGCAGCGCCGCGTTGACCCAACGCGACATCGCCGTCTCGCCCTTGCGGATGCCGATTCCCCACGGGACGTTGAGGAACTTGTCGCTCGTGAGCCTGACGTCACGGTCCTGCGTCGCGACGCCGAGCAGGAATGCATCGTCGAACATGAACGTGTCGGCGCGCCCGTCCTTGACCGCGGACACGGCGAGTGCGGGCGAATCGACCTCGAGCAGCTTCGTGTTCTTGAAGCAGTTCCTCGTCCACGCGGCATAGAGCGCGCCACGCGTGGTCACGACCGTCTTGCCGGCCAGCGTCGGAACCGTCACCGACGAGCTGTTCGGCACGAGCAAGCGCCCTGTCGCCGAGTAGTAGGGGATCGAGAAGTCGATCTGATCCGCCCGCGCCTGCGTCCAGGTCAGCGTCGAGACGATGACGTCGACGCGGCCCGACATCAGGGTGGGGATGCGGCTCGGCGTCGTGACGCAGGTGAAGCTCACCTTCTTCTTGCTCCCGAACGCGAGCTGCGCGAAGCGCTGGGCGACCTGCACGTCATAGCCGTCGTTGTTGCCACGCACGTCGATGAAGCCGAACGGCGGGAAGTCGCACTTCACGCCGATCTCCCAGTGCTTGCGGCTCTTGACCGCCGACGGAAGCGGCGGCAGCTTCGGCTTCGCCGGTTTCGGCTTCGGCTTGGGCAGCGGCACGGGCGCGGCCGTCCGCAGGAGCTTCCCACCGGGCGCCGCCGCGGCGAGCCCGGTCAACCCAGCCGCGGTCAGCAGCAGCGAGGCTGCGACGACTGCGATACGTCTCATCTAACTCCTCCTTCGTCGATGGTCAGCTCTTCCAACGAGTCCGCCAGCTGGAGCGTGCGCCGGAGGAATCGCTTCGTGCGCTCTGCCTGCGGCCGGTCGAGGACGTCCCCCGGCTTGCCCTGTTCCACGATCTTCCCTTCGTCCATGAAGATCAGGTGGTCGCCCACGTCGCGTGCGAACTGCATCTCGTGCGTAACGACGAGCATCGTCATGCCGTCGAGCGCGAGGTCACGCATGACGACGAGCACCTCGCCGACGAGCTCCGGGTCGAGGGCGGACGTCACCTCGTCGAACAACATGACGTGCGGCCGCATCATCAGCGCCCGCGCGATCGCCACGCGTTGCTGCTGGCCTCCGGAGAGCTGGTGCGGGTAGCTCCGCGCCTTCTCTGCGAGCCCGACGCGGCCTAGCAGCTCGTGCGCCCGCTGGTCGGCCTCCCTGCGCTTGACGTGACCCACACGCCGGGAGGCCAGCGTGAGGTTGTCGAGCACTCGGAGATGCGGGAAGAGGTTGAACTGCTGGAAGACGATGCCGATGCGCTGCCGCACCGTCGGCACCTTGACTCCCTTGCGCGTGATCTCTTCGCCCTCGAAGAAGATGCGGCCGCTGTCGACCGGCTCGAGCAGGTTGACGCAGCGAAGCAGCGTGCTCTTCCCGCTGCCGCTCGGTCCGATGACGACGAGCGCGGTGCCTGCCGTGACCGTGAGGTCGATGCCGTCGAGCACGACGTTGTCCCCGAAGCTCTTGCGCACGTCCTCGACACGGACGACCGGTGTGGTCGCGCGCGCAGGCTCCGCCAATGCCGACCCTGAGCTTTGCCCCGCCTCCACAGCCAGTGCGGTTATATGCGTTTTGCGTTGCGCGTTCAATCTAGGCTCCCGGTCTTGGACGCCTTCGCGGAGCTCGTTCGCTCGCGGCGGACGCACAAGTCGTTCGGTCCCGAGGCAGTTCCACACGAGACGCTCGACGAGCTGCTCGAGCTCGCGCGCTGGGCGCCGAACCACCACCGCACGAATCCTTGGCGGTTCCGCGCGCTCGGGCCGGTGACGCTCGAGCGGCTGAAGGACGCGGCCGGGCCGTCGGAGGCGCCGAAGCTCGAGCGGGCGCCCACGCTCGTGCTCGCGTCCTGCGTGCTGAGCGGCGACCTGCAGCAGGACGAGGAGGACGTGTGCGCGACCGCATGCGCGATCTACACGGTGCTGCTCGCGGCGCAGGCGCGAGGGCTCGCCGGCTACTGGCGCACTCCGCGCGTGCTGCGCACCAAGGCCGGGCGCGAGGCGGTCGGTCTGCCTGACGGCGAGCGCTTCCTCGGACTGATCCACCTCGGCACGCCGCGCGGCGCGCCACCGGCGCCCGAGCGCGCGCCGCTTGAGACGTACCGGGAGTACCTCCCGTAGGTACCTTGGGCGCATGGCCGAGGTCCCCGCTGAAACAGGGCCGCAGGAAATCGTCTGCCCTCACTGCAAGAAGACCTTCACGGCCGAGCTGATCGCCGGTCAGACCGAACGGCACAGGGGCTTCAAGTGCCCCCACTGCAAGCTGTTCGTCCCGGCTGACCGCGCTCGCTCGCGCCGTTAGTCACTCGTTCAAGGGATAGGAGCCGCTTGCCGATGAGCCTCCCGTGGCTGTCGACGCTGCCGCCTCCCGAACGGTCCGGATCGCCCTGCCGGCGTGGCTGTGGGTATCGGGAATCGTCACTGCAAGCTTCTTCGGCCGCCTGATCGCAGCCGCCGGCCGGCCCGTCCCCCACTACCTCCCCGACGAGTACATCTACCCGTCGCTCGCGCGCAGCTTCGCCGAGCATGGGCGCCCGATGATCCGAGGCGTCGGCGTGCATTTCCCGGCGCTGCTCGACCCGCTCGTGACCGCGCCCGTCTGGCTCCTGACGAACGACCCCGTGCGCGCCTACGGGATCACGCAGGCACTGCACGCCGCATTCGTGTCGCTCGCGGCGGTCCCGGCGTACATGCTCTGCAAGCGCCTCGGTCTCGCGCGCTGGCTCTGTGTCGCAGTGGCGGGGCTCGCGGTCGCGGTGCCCGACGGCGTGTACGCATCGAGCATGCTCGCCGACCCGCTGGCGTACCCGCTCGTGCTCACGACGATCTACCTCGGCGTGTGCCTCGTGGAACGCTCGACGTGGGGGGTGCAGGTCGCATTCGCGGTTACGAGCGCGCTGGCCGTGCTCGCGCGCGTGCAGTACGCGGTCGTGCCGCTCGCCGTCCTCGGCGCGGAGCTCGTCGCCGACCGCGGCCGTATCCTCGTCTCGCTGCGCCGCACCTGGTTGGCGCTCGCGCTGCTCGTCGCGCCGCCGGCCGTTCTGTTCGCGACGCTCGGCTCGCAACGCGTGCTGGGCGTCTACTCGCACGGCGACCACGCAGCGCATCCCGGCTCGCTCGCGCACTGGGTCGCACGCGAAGGGATGCTGCTGGCGTACGCGAGCGGCTGGGTGCTCGTGCCGGGCGCGCTGGCCGGCCTCGCGCTGGCGCTGGTTCGGCCGTTCCGCCGCGCAGAGCTCGCGTTCGCGGTCACGACACTGCTGCTCGCCGCCGCGCTGCTGCTCGAGGCGGCGCAGATCGCCGACACGGACTCGCAGCGCTTCCAGGAGCGCTACCTGTTCACACTCGTCCCGCTGCTTGCGGTCGCGTTCGGGCTGTACGTCAAGCGCGGTTTGCCGCTGCGCGTGCCGGTGGGACTGTGCTCGGCCGCGCTGCTGCTGCTCGCCGCGCGCGTGCCGCTGTCGGGCTACGCCGCGGCGCACAACAAGGACGACTCGCCGACGCTCTGGGCGGTGCTGCGCTTCGAGGCGCTCGTGTCCGTCGGCAACGGCGCGCTCGCCGTCGCCCTCGTCGCCGCGGTCCTGTCGGCGATCGCCGCGCTCGCCGCGTTCAGGAAGCTCCCCGCCGCCGTCGCCGTCGTCGCAGCGCTAGGCGCGTGCTGCGCGCTGTCGGCAGGCGCGGCGTCGTACGACCATCTGAGCAGCACGAGCCTGCGGCATTCGCTCAATCCCGATCTGCGCTGGGTCGACCATGCGCGCCTCGGCTCCGTCGACCTGCTCGCTCCGCCCGGCGCGCGGAAGGAGCAGTCCTGGGAGCAGCTCTTCTGGAACACGTCCGTCGACCGGCTGCTCCTCCTCGGCAGCCCGCCGCTCGACCAGTTCGACACGAAGTTCGTGCGCGTCGCGCGCGACGGGCGCATCCTCGTCGACGGTCGCGCCGACCGCCGCCCGCTGCTCGTGCAGACCTACGCGTCGACGGTGCAGCTGACGGGCGTGGCGCGCGTCCGCCGCGACGTGATCTTCGACCTCTACCGCCCGACGGCCACGCCGCGGCTACGCCTCGTCGCCGCCGGCCGCTTCCCCGACAAGTGGCTCGCACCCCGCGGCGCGATCACGGTGTGGACGAAGTCCGCGGGCACGCTGACGCTCGTCGTGACGATGCCGCGCGGCACGCAGGTGACGCCGATGCGCTTCAACGGCCGCCTCGTGGACGTCCGCCCGGGCCGGCGAACGACGTTGCGCTTCCACGTCCCCGGCGGGGGCCCGTGGAGCCTGCACTTCCGCAGCAAGAAGCAGGGCTACATCGCCGACCGGGCGGTCAGCGTGCTCGCACCCGTCGTGCAATTGCAGTCAACGCCCGAGCGATAGCGACACAAGAGGCCGGAGGTTAGTGCGCGCGAAGCCGCACTAGCCGTAGGCCGGACTAACGCGGCCGTCGACGCCGAAGCGCCGACGGCTGCGGACGACTACACCCGCCGACCAGCAGAACGTGCGCGGGCTTGGCCCGCGCACGTTCCCCGCGAAGCGGCGTACCTCAGGACTGCGTCGTCAGACGCAGTCCTTAAGGCCTTGGGCCTCAGGGAGCGACTCGAGTTTCTTCAACGTGTTGTTCTCGATCTGGCGGATGCGCTCGCGCGTGACGCCGAAGGCACGGCCGACCTCCTCGAGCGTGCACGGCTGCGCACCGGAGAGACCGAAGCGGAGCTCGATCACCTGACGCTCGCGCTCCGGGAGCGCCGAGAGCGCATGCTCGACGTCCTCCCGTCGCAGCGACAGCGTCGCGGTGTCGAACGGCGACTCGGCCGACTCGTCCTCGACGAAGTCGCCGAGCTCCGACTCCTCCTCCTCGCCGATCGGCTTCTCGAGCGAGACCGGCAGCTGCGACATGCGGAGGATCTCGCGCACCTCCTCGGTCGTCATCTCGAGCTCCTCGGCGATCTCGTCCGGACGCGGCTCGCGCCCGAGCCGCTGCACGAGCTGGCGCTCGATGTGCACGACCTTGTTCAGCTTCTCGACCATGTGCACGGGGATGCGGATCGTGCGCGCCTTGTCGGCGATCGCGCGCGTGACCGCCTGGCGGATCCACCACGTCGCGTACGTCGAGAACTTGTAGCCCTTGCGGTAGTCGAACTTCTCCACCGCGCGGATCAGGCCGAGCGAGCCTTCCTGG
>JBKOVW010000299.1:0-5457 GCA_046724095.1 Actinomycetota bacterium
CCGGTGCCGAAGCCGGCGATCAGCCCGCTCGTCCCGCTCTCCTGCGCGATCCACGCTAACGCGAAGAGGACGAGGAGCGACATGCGCAGATCGAGCGCCCAGCGGCGTCTCTTGGAGCGCTTGCGGAGGCGGTGCACCCAGGCGGTTCGGTACATCCGGTGGGCGACCACGTAGACCACCAGGCCGCCAGCTGCGACGAGCGCGCCTCCGAGCACCGCGTTTCCGGCTTGGTCGGGCTGGAGCACGAGCGGGATCGCAAGGATCGTGACGACGTCGGCGATCGTCACCTGACCTATCACGGTGAGGACCTGTGAGCCTTTCAGGCGGGCCTCCTCGAGCATGGCCAGGACCGCAGCAACCGAGCCAGAGGCGAGCAGGACGGCGTAGACGGCGGCGTCGCCCGTGCCGGCCGCCGACGCCGCGGCAGCACCACCGACCGGGGCGAGCAGCAGCACGGCGCCCGCGGCGACCGCGCCGCTGCGCAGCGAGGCGCGCAGTCGCCGGTCTCGCAGCGGGACGTGCGCGCCGACGGTGAACATCAGCATCACGAAGCCCACGTCGCCGAGGAACTGCACCGTGGGATCCGCCGGGTCGACCGCGTCGAGCGCGGTGCGCCCGACGACCACGCCCGCGAGGATCTCGCCGATCACAACCGGAACGAACACTCTGCGCCCGGCGCCCAGCAGCGGGCCCGCCAGACCGGCGAGCACAATCAACGCCAGCACGCCAAAGGTCACCGACCCAGGCTACGCCGGCCGGACCGGCTCGGACCGCCACGCTCACGCTCCAACGGATCCGGCTGCAGAGCCTCGTGAACCGACCGCAGCGCACCTGTCAGCCGCTCCGTGTCGTGGCGCGTCGCAACAACGGTGATCCCGTATTCGCCACCGGATGCGCACAGCGCTACCGTGTCGCCAAGCGGCGCGTCACCTCCTCGGCGGCTGCCTTTATCGGCGCGTGCGGCGCCGGGCAAAAGGCCGGCGCGAGCCGCACCACAAAAGGAGCTGCACCCATGCTGATGCGCTTTGATCCCTTTCGTGAGCTTGACCGGCTCACCGAGCAGCTCGCGTCCACCGCAGCGCGCGCGCCGCGCGCGTTCCCGATGGACGCCTACCGCCGCGGCGACCAGTTCATCGTCGAGTTCGACCTGCCGGGCGTCGAACCGGGGTCGATCGAGCTGACCGTCGAGAAGAACGTCTTGGGCGTCCGGGCCGAGCGGCGCTTCGAGCCGCGAGAGGGCGACGAGGTGGTCGTGGCCGAGCGGCCGCACGGGACTTACACCCGCCAGCTGTTCCTCGGCGACACGCTCGACTCCGAGAACGTGCAGGCCAACTACGAGCACGGTGTGCTGACCCTCACGATCCCGGTCGCCGAGGCGGCCAAACCGCGGCGCGTGTCAGTCGGCGCCGGCCAGGGCGCACAGACGATCGAGCCGCCGACCCCCGGCGCGAAGACCATCCCGGCCGGGCAGCCCGTCTCGACGGCCGGAGAAGCGGCACCAAACGGCAACAGCTGAGCTACACCTGAAGCTCCGCCTCGCCGGACGGCCCGGCCGCACCGCCCGGGCGCGGACCTCACCCATGCCCCCTCGTCACCCGCTCTCGGCCACGCCATGGAAGTAACGGCGCGAGTGACCCAGCGCCTCTGGACGACCGCCGGCCGGCGTGCGCCTCGGGTTCCGGGTGGTTGGGAAGGCCTCCCCCGCCTCAGCGCCCGCTCACGCGTGAGCGATCGGCCCGGCACGGCGACGGTCAGGCTCGTGGCACATGCACCGCGCTTCGGAGTCCGAGCGTTCTCCGGCGTCCAGGTCGCCACCCTTCCTGTGGCTGTGGCGCAGCCGAGACCCCGGACGCCGACGCAGCGCGCGCACGGCAAGGAGCATCGGTCCGCGTCTGCCCGAAGAAGCGAATCTCATGGGGCGTCGATCGCGGTCTGACCCCCGGGGTCGGCTTACCGGTGCGGTACCGCTTTGGTACCAACCGCTGCGTCCGATGCGTCTCGGCGGTCCTCTGGCGGGGACGACCGGGACGGCGGGAACGGCGGTGGAGGCATCGGCGCGTACGCTCCTCCGGCTGGGGGCCGGGCGGTCGCAGGTTCAAATCCTGTCTCCCCGACTGAACTCCGGGGCGCGCACGGAAGCGCGCCGCAGCGCGTCAACCGGATGCCCAGGCGCGGAGGATCAGGGCGGCTGTCCTCGCGGTGCTGATCGTCAGCCTCGGCGCCGGCAGCTGTTCGGCGTCGGACTGAGCTTGCGGCGCGGCTGACCTCCGCGGGGGTGCACATCAGCAGCGAGATGCGCCGCCGTGACGGTGACGCGGCGGCCGGCTGATCACCCGGCCTGGATGAGGCGCTGGCGCCGGGACGGGCGGATCATCCGGCCGGTGCTCAAGCGCATGGTTGCCGCGGTGGACGGGTGGCAGCGCCGGCATGCGGCCGGTGGGTTCCCGATCGCCGTGGCGAAGAAGTTCGGCGAGGACCGCGCGTCGAACCTCGCGGTGCTAGTCGCCTACTACGCCTTCGTTTCGCTGTTTCCGATGTTGCTCGCATTCGTGTCGATCCTCGGCTTCGTGCTCGAGGACAACCCCACGCTGCGCGCCGATGTGGTCGACTCGGCGCTCGCCCGCATCCCGGTGCTGGGCAGCGAGCTGAGCGGCGAGGTGCAGCCGCTCACCGGCAGCGGGATCGCGCTCGTCATCGGGCTCGGCGGCGCGCTGTGGGCCGGGCTTGGCGTGACGGTCGCGCTCGGCCGGGCCTTCGCGGAGATCGCGGACGTGCCGCGGTTGGAGCAGCCGCGCGGGCTCAAGGCGCGGGCGCGCGGTCTCGCGCTGCTGGCCATCCTCGGCGTCTTGCTGATCGGCTCCACCGCGGCCACCGGGCTGGCGGTCGGCGGAGGGATCACCGCGTCCGCCGAGCGGGTCGCCGCCGTCGCCGGCTCGATGATCGTCAATGGCCTTGCGTTGCTGACGGCGTTCGCGCTGCTGTCCACGCGACCGCGGCGCGTACGCGACCTGCTCCCCGGCGTCGCGCTGGCCACTGTGGGCACGCTCGTCCTGCAGGCGTTGGGCGGGTGGTACGTCGACCACGCGATCACCGATGCGACCGCGGTCTACGGGACGTTCGCCATCGTCATCGGCCTGCTCTCGTGGTTCCTGCTCGGCTCGCATCTGCTCCTCGTGGCGGCGGAGGTGAACGCCGTCCTGCGCTGGCGTCTTTGGCCGCGCGCGCTGGCCGGCGAGCTCGAGCCGGCCGACCGGCGGGCGTTCGAGCGCTTTGCCGAGTCCACACGCATGGACGCGCGCGAGCGGATCGCGGTCGGCTTCCGCGAGCCCCCCGCGGCGAACGGCTCCTGATCCGTTCAAGCGGTCGCGGCATCATCGGCGACCACCGTCGGCCGTGTTGAGTCATGCCGGCGCAGTAGGAGCTTCTTGGGCATCGAGGACGCCCCGCACGCGGTGGCTCCTCCGATCTGACGTCACGTGCGCCCCGGGCTGGCGCCCAGGCGAGCTCGACGCGCTGCGCTGGTCGCGGGTCGACTTTGAGGGCGGATGCATCCGGGTCGCCGAGCAGCTGAGCGCGACCACGCGCACCTACACGCTGCCCAGGAACGGGCAGCAGCGCAACGCGCCCCTGCCGCCGCCGGCACGGGACGCGCTGATAGCGCTCGTCAACGACGGCCAGCTACACGGGGGACTTTCGTGTTCACCAACCTGCGCGGCGACCCGCTCACCCGTCGTCCACCCGGACGGCGGCGACTCGTGCGCAAGCTCTACAGCGACCGAGACCACGACCTTGCGCTCGAGCGCGTGCAGTCGGCCCACTCCCGCACCGGCACGGTCCACCAGCTTCGCGCGGTGGCCGGAACGGCTGACATTGGGTACACGCCGGGGTACACGGCGGGCCGGATCTCTCGAGGCACGGAACTCTCCGCAGCGGGGTGCAGCGGAACGTCCGTCGGGCGAGAGACTCGCCCGCCGGTGCCGACGGGATTACGATCGCGACCGTGGTGCTCGAGCCGCGTGTCGAGAACGGGCTGCGGGACGTTCGGGTCGCGATCGTAGGCGCGGGCTTCGGCGGCATCGGCACCGCGATCAGACTGCGCGAGGCCGGATACGAGGACCTCGTGATCCTCGAGCGCGACGACGGGCTCGGCGGCACGTGGTGGGCGAACACATACCCGGGCTGTGCGTGCGACGTCGCGGCGCACCTGTACTCGTTCTCGTTCGCGCTGAATCCGGACTGGAGCCGCTTCTTCGCACCGCAGACCGAGATCCTCGACTACCTGCGGCACGTCGCGCGCGACCGCGGGATCGAGCCCCTGATCAGGTTCGGCACGGAGGTGACCGGGGCGATGTGGGACGAGCACGCGAGCCGCTGGCGCGTGGAGACCGATCGTGGGGCCTTCTCTGCGCAGGTGCTGGTGTCGGGCGCCGGCGCGCTCACCGAGCCGAAGCTGCCTGCCGTACCCGGTCTCGACAGGTTCGCCGGGACGATGTTCCACTCTGCGCGGTGGGACCACGGGCACGACCTGGGCGGCGAGCGCGTGGGCGTGGTCGGGACCGGGTCGACGGCGTCGCAGATCATCCCCGAGGTTCAGAAGCACGCCGCGCGGCTGACCGTCTTCCAGCGCAGCCCCGGGTGGGTGCTCCCCCGGCTGGACCATCCGCACAGCGACCTCCAGAAGGTGCTTCTGCGCCGGTTCCCGGCGCTTCAGCGCGCGATCCGGTCGGTCATCTACTACAGCAACGAGCTCCTCATCCTCGGCCTCGTCCGGCGCCCGCGGCTGCTAGCCGGGCTCGAGCGCCTCGCGCTCGGCTACCTGGAGCGGCAGGTTCCGGACGCGGAGATCCGCGCGAAGCTGACCCCCGGCTACCGGATCGGCTGCAAGCGGATCATCATCAGCAGCGACTTCCTCGGGACGTTCATGAAGCCCAACGTCGAGCTCGTGACCGAGGGAATCCGGGAAATCGTGCCGGACGGCATCGTCACGCAGGGCGGCCGCAAGATCGAGTTGGACACGATCGTCTTCGCCACCGGGTTCGACGTCATGAACCCGCCGCACTTCCGCCACGTCATCGGCCGCGGCGGGCGGAGCGTCCGCGAGGTCTGGGACGAGCACGGCATCCGCGCCTACCTCGGCACCGTGATCCCCG
Organism: Actinomycetota bacterium; assembly: GCA_046724095.1. Lineage (GTDB taxonomy): Bacteria > Actinomycetota > Thermoleophilia > Gaiellales > Gaiellaceae > 3-1-20CM-4-69-9. The sequence goes on from JBKOVW010000299.1 coordinate 5,151, forward strand.
GGTTCCCCAACCACTTCGTCCTGCTCGGGCCGAACACCGCGAGCGGCAACAACTCCGCGCTGCAGCCGATCGAGGCGCAGATCGGGTTCGCGATCGACGCGCTGCGCGCGATGGACGCGCGGGGCGCGACGGCGGTCGACGTGCGGCGGGACGTCATGGAGCGCTTCGACGAAGAGATCCAGCGGCGGCTCGCCCCGACCGTCTGGAACAGCGGCGGCTGTCACTCGTGGTACGTGGGCGCAGACGGGCGGAACTTCACGATCTGGCCCGCGTTCGCCAACGAGTACAAGCGGCGGCTCGCGCGGTT
>JBKOVW010000007.1:0-9231 GCA_046724095.1 Actinomycetota bacterium
CGAGCCGTTCCGCCAGTGGGTGATGGAGGACGACTTCGCCGCCGGCCGGCCGCCGTGGGGCGATGTCGGCGCGGTCTTCACCGACCGCATCCACGATTGGGAGCGCTACAAGTTGCGCTTCCTCAACGCCGGGCACTCGTGTATTGCGTACCTTTGCGCTCTGGCCGAGGTCACGTTCGTCCACGAGGCGATGGCGATCCCAGCCACCCGGACGTTCCTGGAAGAGTTTCTGCGTCGCGAAGCCATGCCCACCGTCGTCGAGATCCCCGGCCATCCCCGAGACCCGTACATCGGCTCGGTGCTCGAGCGGTTCGCGAACCCCGGCATGCACGACCAGATCGCTCGGCTCTGCGTCGACGGCTCGGCGAAGGTCGCCGCCTTCCTGATGCCGACGGTCGCCCGCCAGCTCGAGGCCGACGGGCCGATCGAGCGCGCCGCGACCGCGGTCGCGGGTTGGGCGCGCTACCTCGGCGTCGTCGACCCGGCCGCCCAGGCCTTCGACGCCAGCGCTGACCAGGCGCGCCGCCACGGCGCGGCGGCACTCGCCGATCCCGTCGCGTTCCTCGACTTCGACGCGGTGTTCCCACCGGCGGTCAAGGCCTCCTCGCGCTTCCGGGCGCAGTTCTCGCAGGCCTATCGCCGGATCGCCGAGCGCGGCCCAATCGCGGCGATGGAGCACGAGCCCCGGCGCGAGCCCGTCGGAGGCGTTCCCTGATGGCGACCCGCCGCAACGGATCGAGGCTGCAGCACGATCGCCAGCGCGAGATCTACATGCTCGCTCTGCGGCAGGGCTCGGTCGACGTCGCGGACCTCGCCGAGCGCCACGGCGTCACGACCGAGACGATTCGCCGCGACCTCTCCGACATGCAGAGTCGGCAGCTGCTTCACCGCGTTCACGGCGGTGCGATCCCGGTCGAGCGGATGAACCATGAGCCGTTGGTCGAGGCCCGCGACATGGTCAACGCCGACGCGAAGCTGCGGATCGCAACGAAGGCGGTCGCGGAGGTCCCCGAGCGCGGCTCGGTCATCATCGACTCGGGGTCGACCGGGCAGCGCCTGGCCGAGGTCTTCCCGGTCGATCGCGACGTCCATGTGGTGACCAACTCGTTGCTCACCGCGCTGACCTTGAGCCGGCGGGGCCTGCGGGAGCTCACGGTCCTCGGCGGCTCGGTGCGCACCAAGCGCCACGCGATGGTCGACGACACCACGCGTGCGGAGCTCCAGCCCATGGCCATCGACGTGCTGTTCATGAGCTGCGATGGCCTGTCCGTGCAGCATGGCCTCACGACCCCGTATCGCGAGGAGTACACGATCAAGCGGGCGATGATCGAGCACGCCCACCGTGTGGTGGCCATGGTCGACCAGACCAAGTTCCGCAACGTGCAGATGTTCAGCTTCGCGGCCTTCGACGAGATCGACGTGCTGGTGACCGATACCGGGGCCGATCAGGAGGCGATCGACTTCCTCGAGGCCCAGGGCATCACGGTCCACTGTGCCTGAGGGCGGCGCGCTATCCGAGTACGCCGAGCTGGAGGGGGTCGCGGCGACCACGGCACGTGAGGCCGCCGAGCTGGTGACCGCCACGTACGGACGGCCTGATCCGGTCGGTCACAAGTCCTCGCCGACCGACGTGGTGACGCAGACCGATCTGCGCACCGAGGAGCTCATCAGGCGCCTACTGCGCGACGCGACGCCCGAGGCAGGCGTCCTCGGCGAGGAGGACGAGACCACGCAGGCCGGCGCGCGCCTGCAATGGGTCATCGACCCGCTCGACGGGACCGTGAACTTCCTCTACGGCGTCCCGCTCTTCGCGGTGAGCATCGCGGCCGCCCTCGACGGCGAGGTCGTGGCCGGCGCCGTGATCGACGTGCTGCGCGGCGAGATGTTCTCCGCGCATCTCGGTGGCGGCGCGCGGCGCAACGGCGAGCCGATCGAGGTGTCCTCGTGCGCCCTGCTCCCCAACGCGCTCGTGGCGACCGGCTTCTCCTACCAGGCGCAGCTGCGCGACGTCCAGGGGGAGGTGGCCCACCGGGTGCTGTCGCGCGCGCGTGACGTTCGCTGCTTCGGCTCGGCCGCTCTGGAGCTGTGCTGGGTCGCCTGCGCGCGGGTGGATGCCTACTACCAGCGCGACACCGAGATCTGGGATCGCGCCGCGGGCGCGCTCATCGCCGCGGAGGCCGGCGCGCAGACTGAACTGCCGTGCCCCGAGAACGACGACCTCGTGATCGCCACGGCCCCCGGCGTCTTCGACGACCTGTGGACGGTCGTTCAGTTCGTGGCACCGGGAACGCCGGCCGCGGACTGAAACCGCGTCCACAGGTCGAGCAGGGGGCCGCGCGCCACTCCTTCGGCGATGCGCCCGACCGCGCTCACCGCCTGCCAGCGAGCGAGAAGGTCGTCGTCGATCTCGAAGTGCTCGCGCAGACGCTCGAGATGGGCGCCGGTCAGCACCCTCAGCGTGGCGGGGTCGGCTCCCGGGAGGTGCTCCGGCGGGTTGGCCCCGTCGTTGAGCAGGGTCACCGACGATCGCGCCACGTCGGCGATCGGGTCACCCCGCGATGCGTCGAACCAGTCGACGATCACGGGCCCGTTGGGCCCCAGGAGGACGTTGCTCGGGTGCAGGTCGCCGTGACACAGGCGCGGGGTGCCCGCCTGCGGCGGCAGGAACTCGAGCGCACGGCCGAGCGAAGAGTCGACGGTTGCCGCCGCCCGTCGGATCTTGCTCACGAGCCGGTCGCGTTGACGCGGGAGCGTCACCGGGGGCACGAGCCCGAACAGGCCCTGCTGAACATCGGCGAGCACCCGGCCGAGCGCCGCGCTCTCGCTGGGCCGATCCACCACGAGCTGCCACATCGATGTACCGCCGACCCGCTCCCAGACGCTCGCCGCGCGGCCGTCGACCAGCTCGACGCCCAACAGGCGGGGCGCCGGCGCGCCAGCGCCGCGGGCCGCGTCGGCATAGTGCGCCTCCGCGCGAATCCAGCCCTCCGGCGTGGACGGTACGGGCACCTTGATGACCGCGCCGCGACCGTACGCGTGCACAGTGGAGCGTGTGCCAAGCGCGACGAGATCACCGACCGGTCTGGCCAACGTCCACCTTGACGGTTCGTCGCCGGGGCACTGACGCCAACGTACCAGCCCGCCCCGCGCGCCCATGAGTGCAAGCCGAGGGGCTCGCAATGCGACGCGGACGTTCAAGCCGCTTCCGCGTTGTCCGTCAGCGATCGGTCCGAGGCGCGGATCGGGCCAACGCGTTCCGCCCTACGCAAGGCCCGACTGGTCGGCCAACAACTCACGTGTTCCGCGCGGCATTCGACGCGGTTTCGCTGACCGACCACCGGCTCGTGGTTCGTCCGTGAAACGATGTCACCCGCAGCGCGAAGGCTCTGCGCGGCTCGTCGTCACACACCAGAACCCCGGGGCCGTTCGGTCATGTCGCGCCGCGCGGGTGAGCCGCGCTCATCGTGTCAACGCCGCCACGAGCTCTGCCGTGGAATGTCCGTCTCGGTGCAAGACGCCGTCGATGAACAGCGTCGTCGTGCCGCGCACCTGGCGCGACGCCAGCCCGCTCTCGACGTCGCGCCCGATGCGTCGCTGCACCGCCGCTTCGAGCCGGTCGCGGTCGAACTGCGCAACACCGAGGTCGAGCTTCGTGGCGTAGCGCCTCAGGTCGTTGTGCTCGAGCGCGCGCCGGTGGTTGAAGCGCGTCTCATGCATCTCCCAGAAGCGGTCCTGCAATGCGGCGGCCTCGGCGGCCGCGGACGCGACGAGGGCGTGCGGATGGATCTGGGTCAGCAGAAAATGGCGAAAGGCGAATCGCACCCCATCACGCAGCTCCCGTTCCACTCGCTGGATCTCCCGGTACGCCGCGCGCGAGTACGGGCACTCGTAGTCGCCGTACTACAGGATCACGTGCCGCGCCGACCCGCGGACATGGTCCACCGCCTCATCGATCGGGGCAACCGCGGTGGCGCTTTGCTCGGTCATTAAGGTCGGCCGCCGTGCCGTACTGGCGCTTCCACGCCGCGAAGTACAGAGGTGGTCGCCGACGCGCGTGAGGTCGACGTCTTCCCCCACCGCCTGGATCGTCCCCGCGCCGTCCTGGTTGGGGACCTTGACGTCGTGGTCCTTAAGCGTGGTGCCGCTCGAGCGCTCCTTCCAGTCGGTGGGGTTGATGCCGAACACGGCGAACCGGACCTGCACCCGCCGGGACCGGGCCCGACCGGCTGTATCTCCTCGCGGAACAGGACGTCGGCGGCGGGGCCGCCTCGGCGGAACAGAGCGGCGCGGGTGGTGGTGTTCACGGCTTGGCTCTGCGCCTCCATGATTGCGGGGCGAACGCTACTGCGGCATGACGGTCAGCTGGGTGATCTGGTCGCGGTCCGACCGTTGATGCGACCTGGAGAACGAACTTCGCCTGCGCAGCGGCCAGCCGTCGGGCGATACCCAGCGCAGCTGGCGACGCGATGTGATGCCGAGCTTTCCGAGCACCGTTGCGACGGCGGCTGGTGTAGCAGGCGGGCCAGGACGATGAGCAGCAGTCCGCCGATCCCGGCGCGTCTTGGCGAAGCGACGCCGGGAGTGGTTTTGTTGCTCGCCCGGAGCGTAACCGCACGCGGCGTCAAGCGCCTGCCGCGGGACGTGACCCAGCCAGGGGTGGGGACCAGGGTAGTCACGGGCGCGAAGGCTGCCCTGGGGCCGCGATCGTAATGTCGCGTCAATCCCGACCGAAGGAGAAGTGGGACATGGGCACGATCACGACAACCGACGGCGTTGAGATCTTCTACAAGGACTGGGGCTCAGGCCAACCGATCGTCTTCAGCCACGGATGGCCGCTTGCCAGCGACGACTGGGACAACCAGATGCTGTTCTTCCTGAGCCACGGCTACCGTGTGATCGCCCACGATCGACGGGGCCACGGGCGCTCGAGCCAAGTCGGCGACGGTCACGACATGGACCACTACGCCGACGACCTGGCGGCCGTGACCAAGCATCTCGATCTGCGCGATGCCGTCCACGTCGGGCACTCCACCGGGGGCGGTGAGGTCGTGCGCTACATCGCGCGGCACGGTGAGAGCCGTGTGGCCAAAGCCGTGCTGGTCAGCGCCGTGCCGCCGCTCATGGTCCAGACCGAGGCCAACCCCGGCGGACTGCCAAAGAGCGTGTTCGACGGCTTCCAGGCGCAGGTTGCGGCGAACCGATCGATCTTCTACCGCGACCTTGCGTCCGGGCCCTTCTACGGCTTCAACCGACCGGGAGTGGAGCCCTCCGAAGCGATCATCCAGAACTGGTGGCGCCAGGGGATGACAGGCGGAGTCAAGGCCCACTACGACGGCATCGTCGCGTTCTCGCAGACGGATTTCACCGAGGACCTCAAGCAGATCACAGTCCCGGTCCTGGTCATGCACGGCGACGACGATCAGATCGTTCCGTACGCCGACTCCGGACCGCTGTCCGCGGAACTCGTGCAGAACGGGACGCTCAAGACATACAAGGGATTCCCGCACGGCATGCCGACAACGCAGGCCGACACCATCAACGCCGACCTGCTGGCGTTCGTGCAGTCCGGACCGAACGGTCAGCGCGAGGGCGCCGTCGAAGGGGACGCCGCACGGACGTAGACATATCCGAGGGTCCTCGCACGGAGGGCGAACGCTGGTGGCTGGGCGCCGTCACATGTGGAGGTGGAGCCCGCAGCTGCGCAACCGCCAGGGAGGATCGCCAAGTCCAGGGTCAGGGCGCGTCGCTGCCCGGCTGGTAGGTCGGTGAATCTCAGGTGGGATCGAACCGGCCCTCGTTCAGGTCCGCCGCGTCCGGGCCGACCTCGAATAGGCCACCGCTCAGTTCTTTGATGGTCCCTCTGGCGATCCCCTGCCGGAGCGCGGCGTTGAAGCCCTGATGTGACCAGTGGCGTGCGCCAGAGTGCTCGAGCAGCTCCGCGCGCGTGAGCACGCCATAGCTCCGCAGGGTCCTGACGAGGTCGGCGAGCTCAGGATCGCTCGCGAGCAGGTCATCGTCCTTGCCGCCGCCGCTCATCATGATGCATGTCAGCGTAACGGCCGGATCGCCTGAAGGTACTCGCGCTGATCACCGTCCGGGGTTTCGTTGGCAGTGCGCGCTAAGGCGGGTGACTGCGACCGCAGATCATCGCGGACATCGGTCGACGTGGGTGACGACCCGAGCGACCGCTACGTACGCGTCTTGGCCCGGTGCCAGCGCGGTGGACGGGGTCGCGTGGTGGAGGGTACGATCGGCGGAGGGGCCATGGCACGCGATGGACCCACCTCGACGCAGGAGGCGACGGTGGCAGGATGAGCGGTCGCGCGAAGGCACTGCTCGGCTTCTTCATTGCCCGGCCGCTGATCGCCGTCGTGATCGCCGCGGTGGTCGTCGGGGTCGTGTTCTTGAGCGCCCACCGGCAGAAGACGCCGGTCACCCACCGTACCGAGCGCGTGGGGCTCACCGATCAACAGCAGATGCAGCTTGGGAGCCAGCAGTACGCGAAGACGCTGGAGCAAGACCAGGCGCGCATCGTCTCATCGGGCACCGAGTACTCGGAGGTGCAGCGGGTCGCGAAGCGGATCGAGGCCGTCGCCGACCGCGACAAGCCGGCTTTCGTATGGAGAGTGACGTTACTGCGCAAGAACGAGGCGAATGCGTACTGCCTGCCGGGGGGCAAGATCGTCGTCTACACGGGCATCCTGCCGCTGACTCGCAACGACGCGGGGCTAGCGACGGTGCTGGGACACGAGGTCGCCCATGCGACGGCCGAACATGTGGCCGAACGAATCGAGCGCCAGCACCTGACCCGGGTCGCCGCGGCGATCATCGCGGGCGGGGTGGCGGTCACGCCCGGGCAGTACGCGCGCGTCGTTGCGCTGCTCGGCGCCGGCGGCGAGGCAGCGTCGCTTCCGTTCAGCCGCGCGCAGGAGTCCGAGGCGGACCACATCGGCGTGGTCTACATGGCTAGAGCGGGCTACGACCCCCGCGAGGCGCTGGCCTTCTGGAAGCGGATGGCGCGGGCATCGAAGGGCAAGGAGCCACCCGAGTTCGCCAGCGACCATCCCAGCGACGAGCATCGGATCGAGCGGGTCCAGGGATGGTTGCCAGAGGCCGAGAAGGCGTACGAGCCGGCCCACTCGACCTGACGCTCGGGCGAAGAAGAGCAGGCTGCGTTCAGCGACCAGATCTCGTCGGCCTGTCAGCCACGGCGCGGACCCTCGTTCCCTCGCGGCGATGGTGCTGCGGGGTCGCGGTGCGCGGCGGTCTGTCCCAGACTCACGCGGGCGCGCTCATCTGGAGCGACTCGTGGACGATGGAACCCTGAACGACGTGCCAATCCCCGGGGGCCCGGTGGAGCGTGACGAGCCGCGCGCCGGGCCCGCCGAAACGCCGCCACGCCGAGCACTACCGTGCCTGCGGGCGCGCCAGCCGCCCAGCGTTGCCCAAGCCAAAAGCGAACGCGACTCCCCACGCCCGGTGTTTCGGTGCTAGAAGTCCCGGGCGTCGATGTCGGGCGCGACCTGGCAGGCCAGCACGAGTCGCTGGTCGGCGGTCAGCTCGTCGGCGACCTCCCGCAGGCGTCGCACGTCCTCCTGGCTCGCGAGCCGCCCGGCCACATCGGCGCTCGGATCCGCGACCACAGCCACGCCCGAGCTATCAGGCCCATCGTTCTGGTCGTCGCTGTGGTGCAGCGCCGATTCGGTTGCGCCAAGTCGCCCGACAACGACCTCCCGCCTGACGGCCCGACCCCTCCCGCCTGACGGCCCGACCCCTCCTTATCGCCCCGAGCGGGAACGAGCGGTGCACGACGGGCACGCTCGTAACCACGCGGTCGGAGCAGGCCGCTCATTTGACGGTGAGCGTGCCCTGCATTCCCGCGGCCCGGTGCGCGTCGACCGAGCAGTAGAAGACGTACTTGCCCGGCGCCAGGTCCGCGGTGGCGGTCGCCGAACCACCGGAGACGGTCTTGGTCTGCGCGAGGACCTTGGCCCCCTTGGCGATCGTGACGTTGTGTGGCAGCGAGGAATTGTTGACCAGGCGGATCGGGAGGCGGCCCGCACGGACCGTGGCCTGCTTCTTGTCGTAGGCCAGCTTTCCCGTCGGGTCGGCGCTCAGGTTCAGCCCGCTCGTCGGCGCCGCCGAGCCCGTGGGCGGCGCGGTCGCGCCCTCGGTTGCGGACTCCTCTCCGGCGGTGGTGACGGCGGTCGTGACAGTACCCGCAACGAGCACCGCCGAGATCAACATGACAAGCCGCGACGCCGCGGTCGAGCCGGGAAAGTCGGGATGCATGACCCCGAAGGCACCGAGCGCCACCGCCCAGCCGGCCAGCAGGCCGCCGGCGAGGTAGAACGGAGTCTTGCTGTGAGCCGACGCGAACACCCACGCGGCGGTCGCCACGCCAGTCGGGTGCATGTGGTCGAGGGTAGCGCCAGGGCTCCCTGGCGACCACCCTGCTCACCGGACGTCGCGCAACATGAACACGGGCCTCCTTGGACTCGCTGCTCGGTGACACGATGAGCGTCCCACCGAGGAGGCCCTCCTTCATCGCAGTCCGGAGCAGGCGTGGGCCGGGGCGCCAGTGGAGACGCGCGCTTGTCAAAGGAGCAGCGGCCCCTCGTCGTGCGTCGCGTGTCGACCGCTGCTCAGATTCGTCCAAGGCGCGAGTGGTTGCTCGTCTACCCGGTGCACCGTTCGAGGAGCCGACGCGCGTCGCTGACCACGCGTGACCGATGCTCCCCTAGCACCTTGTCAGCCGTGAGCGTCCGCACGTGCTCAGCTGCTTCTGGGCGGACGGTGCGGAACCGGCACGCTAGGTAGCTGATTCCGATAGCGGCGACCACGCGCATGTCTGGGTCAGGCGCAGCGCGGCCGAGGCGGATACACCAGTCCTCGACGAACGCCTGATCGTCGTCGTGCAGGCACAGAGCGATCAGAACTGAGTGTGGGTGCGGTGTTGCAGCCTTTCCTTCGAGCGCGCGCCGCAGCACCGCTTCGCCGGTTGGGTGGTCGACAACAAGGGGCTCGCGGTGCAGCATTTAGGGGCGTCTAGCGTCCCAAAGTTGACTGTCGAATTCCATGCACTCGGGGACTGGGGCCGGCATCTCGCGCAACGGCGGCACGCTTCTCCTTTCGCGCCCGGGCAAGCGAGCGTCGCCGCGCTCGGCGTCGGATGCTCGCTCCGGACTGCCATGAAGGCTGGATTGGATTTGAGTCGCAAGCGGCTCGATG
>JBKOVW010000149.1:0-6216 GCA_046724095.1 Actinomycetota bacterium
CCGCTGCTCGCGCTGGCCGGGCTGATCCTGCTGATCCGCGCACGCCGGTACGGGCTGGCGGCGCTGCTCGCGGTCGGCGTCGCCGTTCCCGTCGTGCTCGCGCTCGGCACGAACACGCCGATCTACTCGCCGCTTTGGCACGCGCTGCCGCCCTTTCGTTTTCCCCGCGTGCCGGAACGGCTCATGCCGATTGCGTGTCTGTGCCTGGCCGCGCTCGTCGCCTTCGCGCTCGCACGGGCACGTAGGGCCGTGATCGTGGTCGCGATAGCGCTGCTCGCCGTCGACCTGCACGTGCAGGCCTACCGCGAGTCGGAGGTCGGACATCCGGCGCGAGTCGCGTACCACGGACCGGGGCGCGTGCTCGAGCTGCCGCTCTTCGATCCCAGCGTGCACTACGGCTCGGTGTACCTCTGGTACGACACCGCCTCGCAACGCGAGCGCCCGGGCGGCTACTCGACGACGGCGCCAAAGGCGGCGAAGCGCACGTTCAACCGGCTGGAGCGGCTGAACTGCGGCGACTGGACCGACGACGGGGCGGCGCTGCTCGACCGGCTCGGCGTCCGCGCGATCGCGCTGCACCTCGGGCTGTACGGGCCGGAGGACTACTCAGGCGCCTTTGCGGCCGAGGCGCTCGCGGAGCACGGCTGGACTGTGCGGCGCCACTCGGGCCCGGTGCTGCTACTCGAGCGGGGCAGTGGCAGCAGCCCGATCCTGCGGAGGCCTGACGAGGCGTTTCCGCACTTCTGCGTCGGCTGGTACCGCGAGCGCGACGGCGCGCGCTACATGAGCGAGACGCACGCGGCCCTGTGGGTGTACGCGAACCACGTCAAGCTCCGCTTCGCCCCGGCGCCGTTCCCGCCTCGGGTAAAGGTGTACCCGCGGAACGAGGAAGGCTGGCGGCTCGTGACCGTCGACGTCGAGCACCTGCGCCGGGTGCCCGGAGTGAAGCCGCGGGTCGGCGCGAGGCTGCTGCGCGTCGTCACATCCCCATAGCGTGGTAGCCGGAGTCGACGTACAGGGTCGTCCCGGTGACGTTCTTCGCGTCGTCCGACAGTAGATACGAGGCCGCGGCGCCGACGTCGTCGGCGTCGATGTGACGGTGCAACGGAGACCGCTCCTCGACGATGGCTTCCATCGTCGGGAAGCCCGCGATCGAGCGGGCCGCGAGCGTTCGCACCGGCCCGGCGGAGATCGCGTTGACGCGGATGTCCTTCTGTCCCAGATCCCAGGCGAGGTAGCGCACCGACGCGTCGAGCGCCGCCTTCGCGACGCCCATGACGTTGTAGTGCGGCACCGCGCGCTCGCCGCCGAGGTACGTCATCGTCAGGATCGAGCCGCCGCCCGCGGCTTCCATCAGCGGCTCCGCGGCGCGCGCGCACGCGACGAGCGAGTACGCGCTCACGTCGAGGGCGAGCCAGAACCGGTCGCGCGGCGTGTCAGTGAACCGTCCCTCGAGATCCTCCGCCGCCGCGAAGGCGACGGAATGGACGAGCAGGTCGAGCTCGCCGCCGAACGCCTCGCCGACCTCGCCGAGCACACGCGCGACGTCGTCGTCGGCGCGGACGTCGCACTCGGTGACGAGCGGGCTCGAGACGGATTCGGCGAGCTCGCGGACTCCCTTCTCGGTCCGCTCTCCCTGGTACGTGAACGCGAGCTGCGCCCCGCCGTCGGCCAGCCGCTTCGCGATCGCCCACGCGATCGAGCGGCGGTTCGCGACGCCCAGAACCAGTCCACGCTTGCCCTCGTACGGAGCCATGGTGGCCGAGCATAAGTTGTAACTTCTTCCCCTTGCGTTACGTGGGTCTCCTGGCGGTCGCTGTGGCGCTGCTCTCGGCCGCCCCCACCGGCGCAGCGCTCCTGCCGGTCCACCAGCACGGCCCGCGTGTGCGCGCCGGTGCACTCTGGATCCCGCCCCACCACGCCGACGGCCGCGTCCGCGTGATCGTCGGGCTGAAGCTCCCGCCGCTGGCGGCGGCTTACGGCCGCACGTTCGCCGCCGCGGGCATGACGCGCAAGCTCGACGTGACGACCGCCTTCTCTCGCCGCTACCTCACCCGTATCGTTGCCGGACAGCGCAGCGCCGCAGCCGAGCTCGTCCGCGCGATCCCGCAGGCGCGGATCGGCCGGCGCTTCGAGGTCGTGCTCGACGGGATGACGGTGTCGCTCCCGTTCACGCAGCTCCCGACGCTGACGCGCCTCTCGTTCGTCGCGAAGGTCTACCCGAGCGCGGCCTACCGCCTGCTCACCGACACGAGCCCCGGCGTGATCGGCGCGGACGAGCTGCACACGCTCACCGGCGCACGCGGCGAGGGCATCAAGATCGGGATCGTCGACGACGGCGTCGACAACACCAATCCGTTTCTCGCGCCCGACGAGCTGAGCTATCCGCCGGGTTTTCCCAAAGGCGGCAAGAAGTGGACGACGCCGAAGGTGATCGTCGCGCGTGCGTTCCCAGGCCCGAACTCGGGGCGTCGCGGACGGCTGCCGATCGACCGGCAGGCGTCGTTCCACGCGACGCACGTCGCCGGGATCGCAGCGGGCGACGCGGGGACGTGCTCTCCCGGGGGGCGCGACCATCCGCCGACGTGCGGGCTCTCGGGCGTCGCGCCTCGCGCCTACATCGGCAACTACCGCGTCTTCAACGTGCCCACGCCGATCGGGCAGATCGCCAACACACCGGAGATCGCGGCCGCGTTCGAGTCCGCGGTCCGCGACGGGATGGACGTGATCAACTTCTCGGGCGGCGGCGCGGAGACAGAGCCTGCGAACGACGCGATGATCGACGTCATCCACAACGTCGTGCTCGCAGGCGTGGTCCCGGTCATCTCCGCCGGCAACGACCGCGACCAGTTCGGCATGGGCACCGTCGGCTCACCGGGAACGGCACCCGACGCGATCACCGTCGCAGCGACCTCGAACACGCACGTCTTCTCGCCGGTGCTGACCGTGCGGTCGGCCGGGGCACCGGCCGAGCTCGCAGCCATTCCGGTCGCGAGCGCCGGCGGCGCGCGCTTCCCGGGCACGCTCTCGTTCACGCCGAACGACCTCGTCGACGTCGGCTCGCTCGGAGTCGATCGGCGCCTGTGCGGACCGGACAACGACCCGAACAACGCCAACAAGACGTCGCTGCCGGCGGGAAGCCTGACCGGCGTGATCGCACTCGCGTCGCGCGGCCACTGCACGTTCGCGTCGAAGGCGATCCGCGCCCGGCGGGCCGGCGCCGCCGGGTTGGTGCTCGTCGACAACCGCCCGGGCGAGGCGAACCCCATCCCGCTGCGGCTTGTGATTCCCGCCGGCATGATCGCCGACCTCGACGGGGCGCATCTCCGCACGTACCTCGCCAAGACCGGCGGCCGTGCGCCGGTGACGATCTCGAACATCATCCAGCGCGACGAGACGGGCCGGAGCGGGGTGATCACGAGCTTCTCGTCCGGGGGCCCGACCGCGTTCGCGCATCTTCTGAAGCCCGACATCTCGGCTCCCGGCGGGCAGATTCTCTCGTCCACACTGAAGGAGTTCACCGGCGGTTCGCCGTTCGCGGTGTTCGACGGCACCAGCATGTCGGCGCCTCACGTCACCGGCGCCGCCGCGCTGCTGTTGCAGCTTCACCGGGGCTGGAGCGCGCAGCAGGTGAAGTCGGCGCTGATGTCGACCGCCGGCCCGGCGTGGTCCGACACCGCCCGAACGCAGGAGGCAGCGGTGACGCTCGGCGGCGCCGGCCTGGTCGACCTGCCGCGCGCCGCGACGCCGCTCGTGTTCACGCAGCCGTCGTCGCTCTCGTTCCAGGATCTCGACGTCAATCGGAGCGCCGACAGCCGCGCACTGCTCGTCCGTGTCATCGACGCGGGCGGCGGCGCCGGAACGTGGCAGGTGCAGCTCGAGGCACAGTCCGCAACCGCCGGAGCGTCGCTCGACCTGCCGCCGGAGCTCACGCTCGCGCCGGGGGGCGAAGCCGAGCTTCCCGTCGTCGCGCGCGCAAGCGCTGCGGCGGCGGCCGGCGACGACTACGGCTTCATCCTGCTGACGCGCGGCGGCGAGACACGCAAGATCCCGTACGAGTTCTACGTCGGGCGCCCGCAGGTCGAGCTGACGCCGGCGAGGAAGCTGCAGAGGCTGCAGCTGGGCAGCACGCTCACGGGGACGAACCGGGTGACGACCTACTGCTGCCCGTCCGCCCCGTTCGGGCCGGGCCCCGACTACGTCGGCCCCGCCATGGACGAGTCAGGTGCGGAGACGACGTACACAACGGGGATCGACCGTCCGGTCGCGAACCTCGGAGTCGCGGTCGAGTCGGCTACGCAGGGCTCGCTGATCGACCCGTGGTTCCTCGGCTCGCCGAACGAGCGCGACCTCCAGGGATACGCCGGCACGCCGGTGAACGTCAACGAGCTGATGCCCGACTTCGGCGTCGACCTGGGGGCGGCCGGTGCCTCGTTCCCGAAGGTGCAGCGCTTCTACGTGACGGTGGACTCCGGCTCAGACCCGTTCACGGGCCGGGCGCTGCCCGGCCGCTACGTGCTGCGCTCGTGGGTGAACGACGTGCACCCGCCGAAGATCCGGCTCGTCACGAGACGCGTCGCGCAGGGACGCCCGACGATCGTCGCGCACGTGACCGATGCCGGCGCCGGCGTCGATCCGCTGTCGCTCGTGATCGCCTACCGCGGCGTGCTGGTCGGCGCCGCCCTCTACGACCCGGGCACCGGCATCGCGATCTTCCCGATCCCGAAGGCCGCGGCGAAGTTCGGGAGCGGCCGGACACGGGCCGTGCTGTCCGCCGCCGACTACCAGGAGTCGAAGAACGTCAACGGCGTCGGCAGCAACATCCTCCCGAACACCGCGTTCCGGTCGGTCTCGATCACTGGAGTCGCCGGCCCCGCGGTGAGCTGGGTCTCGCCTCCGCAGAACGCCTGCGTGGAGAAGACCGTGGCGCTCATCGCGGTCGCGAGCTCGACGACGCGCGTGCGCTCCGTGCGCTTCCTCGCCGACGGCAAGCAGGTCGCGATCGATCGCACCGGCGTCTCGGATGTGTTCACCGGGACGTGGAATGCACGCTTCGCTCTGCGCGGCGTGCACGTGCTGACGGCGCTCGCGACCGACGCCGGCGGACGGACGTTCTCCGCGACGCGCACGCTTCGGGTCTGCCGCTGACGCGCATAGCCGTCGTCACCGGGGCCTCGAGCGGCATCGGCGCGGCGGTGGCGCGCCTGCTCGCCCAACGAGGCTGGCACACCGTGCTGCTCGCGCGGCGGGAGGACCGGCTGCGAGCGCTCGCGGAGGAGGTCGGCGGTGAGTACGAGCTGTGCGACGTGGGACGGCGCGACGACGTCGAGCGGGTCGCCGCGAACGTGATCGAGCGGCATCCACGAATCCAGCTGCTCGTCAACAACGCCGGGATCCCCGGGCGGCGCGGCTTCACCGAGATCGACCTCGACCGCCTCGAGGAGGTGCTGCGGGTCAACTACCTCGGCGCGGTCTGGTGCTTGCGGGCGTTTCTTCCTGCCCTCGAGGCTGCCGGGAGAGCGGATGTCGTCAACGTCGTGTCGGTCGCCGGCGCGGTCGCGTTCGGCCCGTCCGGGCCGTATTCGGCGTCAAAGCATGCCGAGCTCGCGTTCTCGCGCTCGACGACGGCGGAGCTGCGCTCGCGCGGGATCCATGTCCACACCGTCAACCCCGGCTTCGTCGAGACGGAGGGGTTCCCGCAGGCGACCGTGCTCCGCAGTGCGCTGATGCGGCGCCTCGTCGTCGGGCCCGAGCACATCGCGAAGCACGTGCTCGGCGTGATCGAGCGCGACAGGCGCGAGACGTTCGTGCCGGCGTGGTACCGCGTTGCAGCGATCGCGCAGGCGATCGCGCCCGGCCTCGTAGCGCGGATCGCGTCGCGCTCCGGCTATAGGCGCTAGGGCTTCCGCAAGAGGTACCAGGCGCTTTCGGCGACATAGGCCTCGGGGCCGCCCGGCGACAGTGCCCGAGCGCGCTCGGCCGCGTCGCCCTCACAGCCCGCAAGCGGCAAGTAGTAGTCCAGCTCGCGGCGATGTGTCTGGTAGCGGGTCTGGAGCAGGACGAGGCCGTTCGCCTCGAACAGGTGGCGGAAGTCGACGTCGGGGAGCGTTCGCGTGTGCGACGGGTCGCGCGCGCGCTCGAAGCGGTCGAGCTCGAGCGCCGCCAGCGGGTCGGCCGGCGCGATCTGGTCGTCGACGAAGATGCGGCCGCCCGAAG
>JBKOVW010000155.1:0-10742 GCA_046724095.1 Actinomycetota bacterium
GAGCGCCATCTCGGAGATCGGCGAGTTCCGCACGCGCTCCGGGCCGAACTCGTCCAGCATCCCCTGCGTGACGCCCATCGAGCCGCCCATCTCGGCGATGTCCTCGCCCATGATGAAGACGTCGTCGTCCTCGCGCATCGCGCGCGACAGCGCATCGCGCACCGCCTCGCGGTAGCTCAGCTCAGGCATAGATGTTTTTCAGGGCGTCTTCCGGCTTCGGGTCGGTGCCGCTCTTCGCGAACTCGACCGACGCGTCGACGATCTGCCGCACCTCGCGGTCGATCTCCTCGACCTCGTCGCCGGACAGCTCGAGCTTGGCCCGCAGGTGCTCGATCGGATCCTGCGTCTCGCGCGTCTCGGCGAGCTCCTCCTTCGAGCGGTAGACCTGCGGGTCGCCGATGTAGTGACCGACGAGCCGGTACGTCTCGACGGCCATGAAGACCGGGCCGTTCCCGTTGCGGGCATGGTCGAGCGCCCTGCGAGTCGCCTTGTAGACGGCCTCGACGTCCTGCCCGTCGACCTTCACCGCCTTCATCCCGAACGCAACCGCGCGCTGCGAGATGTCCTCGATCGGCATGTGCTGCCAGCCAGGCGTCGACTCCGCCCAATGGTTGTTCTCGCAGACGAAGACAGCCGGCACCTGCCAGAGCTGCGCGAGGTTGAGCGCCTCGTGGAACGTGCCGATGTTCGTCGCGCCGTCGCCGAAGAACGCGACGGCGACGCGCGGCTCGCCGCGGAACTTGAACGCGAGCGCAGCGCCCGTGATCGCAGGCAGCCCCCCGCCGACGACGGCGTTCGCACCCATGTTCCCGCGCTCGATGTCGTACAGGTGCATCGAGCCGCCGTAGCCGTGCGAGCACCCCTCGAGCTTCCCGTACAGCTCCGCCATCAGCTCGTTCGGCGTCGTCCCCTTCGCGAGCGTGTGCCCATGCGCGCGATGGGTCGAGGCGATGATGTCTCCCTCCTCGAGCGCGCGGCACACTCCGACCGCGACCGCTTCCTGCCCGATCGCGACATGGAGGAAGCCGGGCAGTTCACCCGCGCGGAAGCGCTCCTCGACCTTCTCCTCGAACCTGCGGATCAGCAGCATCTCGCGGAAGAACTCGCGGAGGTCCGCGTTCGAGAGCGTCCCTTTCTGCTCAACCTTCGCCACGAGCCTGAGTTTATGCTGCGGCCCTTGAGATTCGTCGAACGTTTCAATGAGATCGAGCGCGAGCTCCCGGGCGACTGGACCGAGGCGACGCTGGTGCTCGTCGTCAGCGATGCCGGGCGCTGCGAACGCGCAGCCGCTCTGCTCGGGCCGACGAATCCCGGCCGGCTCGGAACGAGGATCCGCTTCGGGACGGCGCGGCGCGGCGGCGGCGTCGGGCCCGACGGCGTCCGCCGGCTGCTACGGCGGCTCGACCAGGAGGGGATCCGCGGCGCGCTCGAGCTGGTCAGCGCGCGCGAGGAGCCGCGCGGCGAGCTGCGCCGGCGCGAGCGCCTGCGCGACCAGTGGAAGCGTGCGCTCGACGGCCTTCCCTCCGACTGGAGCGACGTCCTCGCCGAGGTGCGGTTCGAGTCGACCGACTACATCGAGCGCGCGGCGCTCCTGCTCGCGCCGCTCAACCCCACGCGCCACGGATCGCACGCGTTGCGCTTCCGCTCCGCGCACCACTTCGGCTACGGCGTGTCGCCGGAGATGGCGACGCGGTGCTTCGAGCGCTGCGACGAGGACGGCATGACGGGCACGGTCGAGATCCTCTGGGCGCTCTCCGACAGCAATCCGGTCGGAACGCAGGGGCCGGTCTGGCTGTCGGGCGGCCGGGTCGTATGAGCGACCCCGTCTCCTGGTTCCTGATCGAGCCGGGCTGGAAGGTCCTCGACGCGAACGGCGCAGAGATCGGATCGGTCGACGAGATCGTCGGCGACTCGAGCGACGACATCTTCAACGGGCTCTCGGTCTCGACGAGCATGCTCGGCCGTCCGCGCTACGTTCCCTCCGAGCAGGTCGGATCGATCACCGAGGGGCAGATCCAGCTCACGATCACCAAAGACGAGGTCGACGCGCTCAGCGAGTACGAGGAGGCGCCGACGAGCGCGGAGATCCTTCCCGAGGATGCCGGCGCGGTTCGCCGCGCCGAGGCGTCCGTCGACGCGCCGATCGAGACGCACGAGGAGCGGCTCAACCTCGTCACGCGCATGCAGCACGCGCTGCGCCGGTTGTTCAACCGCTAGCCGAGAATCGCTCCGAGCTCGCGCGCGAGCGTCCTCGCGTCACGCTCCGACGGCGCCACGACGAGCACGGTGTCGTCGCCGGCGAGCGTCCCCACGACGCGGTCGTGCCCGAGCTGGTCGAGCGCCCGCGCGATCGCCGGCGCGGCCCCGAGATCGCTCTGCAGGACGACGATGTTCCCGGCCGGCGTCACGGACCGGCCGAACTGTCCGAGCACGGTGTTGAGCGCCTCCGCGGGGTCGTTGCGGCGAGCGACATGCGGGAGGACGTAGCGCGGCCGGCCGAACTGGTCGTGCGTCTTCTCCAAGCCCAGCTCGCGGATGTCGCGGGAGATGGTCGCCTGCGTGACGAAGCAGCCCGAGGCCCCGAGCGCGTCGAGCAATTCGAACTGCGTGCCGACCCGCTTGCGCGAGACGACACTCTCGATCAAGCGGTGGCGCTCCGCCTTGCCGAGCTGCATAGACGGAGCATACGTATGCAGTGTTTCCAAGCGGCCCGGCTTGGTAGAACACGTGCGCATGCTGCGCAAGCTGCTCTGGACCGCGCTCTACGGCGCACTCGGCGCTCTCGCCACAATCGTTACGCGGCGCGCCGCCTCGGGCATCTGGCGTACGCTCACGGGTGAGGAGCCTCCGACGAAGAAATGACGACTGCCGATCAAAAGGTCGAGCACGCGGCGAACAAGCTGCAGCAGCTCGCAAATCAGATGGCCGGCGAGGGCGGCGTCAAGGCGAAGCTCGCCGAGCCGCTCGCGGAGGACGCGGACTTCATCCGCAAGCTGAAGCCCAGCCTGATCAAGGCGCGGGCGAAGGGCGAAGCGCCGACGAACCAGCAGCCGGGGAAAGCGCCGCTGTCCCCGACGAGCCCGCAGCTCGGCAAGCGCAAGAAGCCGAAGCAGGAGGGCGGCGGCGGAGGGCCGAATCCGTTCCTCATCGTCGGCGTCGCGCTCGCCGCAGGCATCGTGCTCGCGAAATGGATCGACTGGAGAGGCCATGCCCACCCGAGAGACTGATTCCCAGGGCGTCGGCGCGGCCGTCAAGGAGGTCGCCGAGCGCACGAGCTCCATCGTCCGGCTCGAGCTCGAGCTCGCAGCGCTCGAGCTCAAGCGGAAGGTCGTGTCGCTCGGGGTCGGCATCGGCCTCGGGATCGGGGCAGCGGTCATGCTCGTCTTCATGGTCGCCTTCGTCTACGCGGCCATCGGCGCGGCGCTCGCGCTCGTCATGCCGACGTGGGCGGCACTGCTCGTGGTCGCCGGCATCCTGCTGCTGCAGGCGGCCCTGTTCGGGCTATTGGCGCTGAACCGGATCAAGAAAGGCACGCCGCCGGTTCCGGAGCAGGCGATTCAGGAGGCGAAGCTGACAACCGAGGCACTGAAGAGCAATGGCCGGTAGCAACTCGCGGAGCGTCGCCGACGTCCGGCGCGACATCGAGAACGAGCGGGAGCAGCTGGCCGGCGCGGCGGAATCGTTGCGGGACAGCATCGAAGAGGTGACGGACGTGCGTGGGAAGCTGCGCGCCAACCTGGTCCCGGCCGCGATCGGGGCGCTGGGCGTGGGATTTCTTCTTGCAGGAGGGGTCGGTGCGACCGCGCGGCTGATCTTCCGGCGCGGACGCGAAGGCGACACGAAGGCCCAGGTCGGGCGCTTCCGCCTTGTCGACCGCGACTGAGGACCGCGGCGCACGAGTCGGGCACACGCCGAGCTCGCCCAAGCGGCTGAGCGGTGGCGAATGGATCGCGGCGCTGAAATCAAGCTTCAGCGCGTTCATGCGCGACGACTGCATGGGCCTCTCGCAGCAGATCGCCTACAGCTCGCTGCTCGCCTTCTTCCCGGCCGTCGCCTTCGTGATCGGTGCGCTCGGGGTCTTCAACCTGTTCGACAACGTGGAGCAGCTGCTCGATCCGATAGCGCCGCAGGGCGTGATCACGTTCATCACGAACCTGCAGAAGGACTCCGGCAGCGGAACGTCCGGCGTGGCGTTCGTGCTGGGATTCTTCGGCGCCGTCTGGGCGGCGAGCGGCGCGATGGGGACGATCATGAAGGCGGTGAACCGCGCCTACGAGGTGCAGGAGACGCGGCCGTTTGGAGGTCGCGCATCGTCGCGATCATCCTGGTCGTCGCGACGGGCCTCACGACCGCGGGCGTCTTCCTCCTGATCGTCGTCGGCGGCTCGCCCGGCGACGCGATCGCCAAGAAGGCGGGGCTCGGCGGCGTCTTCCAGTGGACGTGGGCGATCCTCCGCTGGCCGATCGCGTTCTGCGCGATCCTGCTCTTCTTCGCGCTGGTCTACTTCCTCGGGCCGAACATGCGGCAGCGCAACTGGAAGTGGGTCACGCCGGGCTCGATCCTCGGCAGCGCGCTGTGGCTCGTGCTCTCAGGGCTCTTCGCGCTCTACGTGACGTTCGCCGGGAACTACACGAAGACGTACGGGACGCTCGCGAGCGGGATCATCCTCCTGCTCTGGCTGAACTACTCCGCGTTCGCGGTCCTGTACGGCGCGGAGCTGAACTCTTGACCTGGCAGCGCCCATAGAGCACACGCAGGCTTGGCCCGCGTGTGCGTCTTGACCAGCTTCTTGGGTCGCGCAGCGCCTGACCCGTCGAGCGCGGCGCTAGGCGGGGAAATTGACGACGAAGGAGCCGCGCAGCTTCTTCGTCTTGTCGGACTTGTAGGAGTAACGACCGGGAACGAGGGTCACCGTCCAGGTGGCCTTGCCGCGCGTCTTGACGCCCGTCTTCTTGTTCACTCCGGGCCCGGTGAGGTGGAAGTTGTCGGTCTTGCTGCGGTCGCTGACCGTGATGACGGCCGGCCCGGGCAACGCCGACTTCGGCCTCAGCGAGATCGTCTTCTTCGGCCCGACGCTCCCCGTGAGCGGTGTCGGCGCCACGGCGCCGGCGAGGAAGTAGCCGCGCATCTGCGACACGTGTGCGTCGCAGACGTAGGTGAAACGGCCCTCGCCGATCGTGACAGTCCAGGTTGTTTCCTGCTTCTCGCCGATGGCCGTCGACATGTCGACGCCCGGCCCCTTCAGGTGGAAGTTGTGCTCTTCGGAGCGGTCGCTGACCGCGATGTCATACGTGCCGGGCGCGATCTGGGTGACCGCGTTCCCGTTCGCGTCACGGAGCGAGATGACGAACGCGTCATTCGTTCCGACGACGGCGACGAGCTTTGGGTTATCGGCCTGGGCGACCGCCGATGGGAGCACCAGAGCCGTGAGCAGCGTGACGAGAGCGATCCGTATGGTCATGACCGGACTGTACGGCAGCCTCGGCGGTTCGGATTTCACGGAGCCCGAGCCCCATGACGATCAGAATCACCCCGAGGAGCGCCACGAGCCATAGCCGCTCGCCGGTGAACGGCAGCGTCGCGGCGTCGCCGATCCGCGCGGTGGCCGACCGGGAGCCGCTCTGCGTCGAAGCGGCAACCTCGCCCTTTACCGACGGCGTGCCGGGCTGGGCCTCCGGCGGCTTCTGCTCGCCCGTGCTGTCGTCGACGACGTGGTCGTAGCCGTCACCTTGGCCGTCGTAGTCGTCACGCCCGCCGGCGCCGGATCGGGCGACGGCTTCGGCGTGGGCCCCGGTGTCGGCGTTGGTGTCGGCGTCGCCGTCGGTGGCGGCGTCGGCCCCGGGTCGGGCTGCGGCTGCGGCGTCGGGCCGCCGCCGCAGCTGCCGGAGCGATGGCTCTTCAGCGCGTGCACGTCGACCTCGTGCCCGCCCGAGCACGGCGCAGCCTTGTGGGGCTGGCTGTTGCCGGGGCCGTG
Source organism: Actinomycetota bacterium (assembly GCA_046724095.1). Classification (GTDB taxonomy): domain Bacteria; phylum Actinomycetota; class Thermoleophilia; order Gaiellales; family Gaiellaceae; genus 3-1-20CM-4-69-9. Next base: position 5,975 of record JBKOVW010000155.1, read on the forward strand.
CAGCGACGTGTTGTCCGCGGCACCGTTCTTCTCGGCGATCTGCCCCGCTGTCTGGCCGTTTCCGTACTGCTTCGTCTTGTCCGATTGCGCCTCCGCGTGCGTGTCGTCCGCCGTGTCGTTCGACGGCTTCACGCCCGTCGCGTTCGCGGGGGCGCCGGCCGCCGGCGCCGCTGTCGTCGTCGTCACGGCGGCGCCGCCTGCACCGTCGGGGCGCTCGTCGTCGTGACCGGCGCAGGTGCCGCATCCTCCTTCTTGACCTGTCCCGGTGCGTTCGCCGAGTTCCCCGGCGCCGCACCGTCGTTTCCGTTGCCGTTCCCGTTGCCGTTCCCCGCGTACGCCGAGCCGGCGAACACGAGGACCCCGAGAACGAGCACCAACGTGCTCGTAAGCCGCATGGTCGTCCTCCCCCTTCCCCGCGACTCACGTTAGTGAGGACAGCGCGTTTGTCCAGAGGCGCACGCAAAAAGAAGGGCGGCCGTTTCCGGCCGCCCTTCGTCAGCTGCTTCTGGCTGCAGCTATGCGGTCACGCGCGCCTGGCGCCGGAGACCGAAGCCGAGCGCGATCACCGCGAGCGCCGCGGCGACGGCGAGCCAGAGCGGGAAGCCCGTGAACGGGAGGCTCCCCTGTCCGACCGCCTGAATGGCGCCGAGGACCCCGCCCTGCGGGCTGCCGGAGCCGTTGCCCTTGCCTTTGCCCGCGGATGCGGTCGAGCCGAGCACGCTCCCCTGCTGCGTGGTGCCCGAGGTCGACGCGCCGGTTGCGGTCGTGCCGCTGCCGTTGGCCGTCGCCGTCACCGACGTCGCGCTCGACGTCGACGTGTTCGACGTGACGTTCGTGTTCGACGTGACGCTCGTGGAGCTCGACGTGTTGCTCGTGTTCGAGGTGTTACCGCTGGTGCTCGTCGAGCCGCCCGACTGCTGCGTGCAGGCCGCCGACGAGTAGCTCTTCACCGCGTGGACGTCGACCGCGTGCTTGTGCTTGCAGTCGGTGACCTTGTGCGGCTGGCTGTTGCCGGGACCGTAGACCTTCGTCCCTGCCGGCGCGCCGTTCCCGTTGGCGATCTGCGCCGCAGTCGTCCCGTTCCCGTACCGCTTCGAAGCGTCGGCGTGCGCCGCGGTCTGGGCGGTCGCCGCAGTCGCCGCGATCGACGTGCACGTCGCACTCGAGCCGGTCCCGCCGCCGGTGCTGCACGACGTGTTGTGCTTGCCATGAGCGGTCGAGCTGGTCGGCTTGACGCCGGACTGCGAGGCGTCCGCATTCGCATCCGCGCCGCCGTTCGCCTGCGTCGAGGCGCTCGAGCTCGTCGAGGCCGCCGCGTCGCCCTTCTTGAGCTGGCCGGGCGCGTTTGCCGAGTTCCCGGGCGACTCCTGGGAAGCGGAATCGGTCGCGGAGGCGGTCGGGATGCTGCCGGCGTCGTTGTTGCCGCCGTTGCCGTTCCCCTGGGCGTTGCCCGCGAGAGCCGAGGCCGCAGAAGCGCCGATGACGACGGCGAGCACGATCGCGGTCGTCAGAGCCGCAGTACGCTTTTTCATCTCGTTCTCTCCTCGTTTGAAGCTGTATTTCAGAGGGGCGTAACGCCGAAAGAACGGATAAGAAAGCCGTATGGATACGGCTTCTAAGCGGTATTCACTCGCTCAGGCCCGCAGCTGAGCGCCAAAGCGGCTCTGGAGGTCCGCGACGATGCGGCGTCTCAGCTCGGCCGCTTCCTCGTCGGTGAGGGTTTTCTCGCTGGACTGGAAGGTGACGGCGAAGGCGATCGACTTCTTGCCGGTGCCCACCTGGTCGCCCCTGTAGACGTCGAATGGCCGCAGCTCGCGCAGCTCGTCGCCGGCCGCCTCCTTCGCGGCCTCGATCAGCGCTCCGGCCGACACGGCCTCGTCGACGACGAATGCGAGGTCCTGTCGCACGGGCGGGTACGTGATGACGTCCTCGTAGTGCACGACGTCGGGGACCGCCGCAAAGAGCGTCGTGAGATCGAGCTCGAAGATCCCCCAGGTCCCGTCGAGGAGGGCCGGGTGGAGCTCGCCGACCCACCCTGACTCGAGCCGCGCAGCCTTGCCGGGGTGCAGGAACGGCTGCGTTCCCGGCTCGGGCCGCAGCTCGACCTTGAGCGCCTCGTGCAGCGTCTCGACGGCGCCTTTCGCGCGCGCGAAGCCGCCCGAGGCGATCGCGCCCACACGCCAGCGCTCGTCCGGCAGCTTGTCGGCGGTCGGCAGATAGACGCGCGCGATCTCGAACAGCGCGACGTCGTCTGCGCCGGCATCGACATTCCGCTGGGCCGAATCGATCAGCCCGTGCCGGAGCGTCGTGCGGAGGACCGCCTGGTCGGCGCTGAGCGGCTCGGGCAGGCGGATCGCGTTCGGATCGTCGTCCTGCGGGACGAGGCTCCAGTTGTACGCCTCCGAGAAACCGCAGCCGACCAGCACCTCTTCCACCGTCCGCCGCAGCTGCTGCTCCTTCGAGAGCCGCCCGAACATGACGGTGCGTTGCGGCAGAGTGAAGGGCACGTCGTCGAGCCGGAAGCGCGCGACCTCCTCGACGAGATCGGCCTCGCGCGTGACGTCGCGGGCGCGCCACGTCGGCACCGTGACGCTCCAGTCCGATGCGACCTCGAAGCCGAGGGACTCCAGGATGGTGCGCTGATCGTCGGGATCGGTACGGAGGCCGACGAGCAGGTCGCTGCGCTCGGGCCGCAGGTGCACGACCGGCCGCTGAGGCAGATCCCGACTTTCGTCGATACCTCCCGTCCAGCGCGCACCCGCGAGCTCGACGAACAGCTGCGTCGCGAGCCTCGCGGCTTGCTCCGCGAGGTACGGGTCGACGCCCTTCTCCCAGCGGTTCGAGCCTTCGGTGCGCAGGCGGAGGCGCTCTGACGTGCGGTGGATCGTCAGCGGCTCGAAGTTCGCCGCCTCCAGCAGCACGTCGGACGTCTGCTCGTCGACCTCGCTCTCGAGCGAGCCCATGATCCCGGCGATCGCGACCGGTCGTTCGGCGTCGGCGATGACGAGGTCACGCTCGTCGAGGTCGCGGAGCGTGTCGTCGAGCGTGCGAATCTGCTCGCCTTTGCGCGCGCGGCGCACGACGATCCGCCGCTCGCGGAGCTTCGCCTGGTCGAATGCATGCAGCGGGTTGCCCAGCCCGAGCATCACGTAGTTCGTGATGTCGACGACGTTCGAGATCGGCCGCATGCCCGCGGCGACGAGCCGCGCCTTCAACCACAGCGGCGAAGGCCCGATGCGGACGTCGCGGAACGTCCGCCCGATGTAGCGGGGGCAACCCTCGAAGTCCTCTACCCGCACCTCGACCGGCTCGTCGCCCGCCCGGGGCGGATCGGCACCAGGGGGCGGCGCGAGCTCTGTGCCGAGCAGCGCCGCGACCTCGCGCGCGATGCCGTACACCGAAAGGAGATCGGGACGGTTATGCCCGGTCTCGAGCTCGAGCACTTCCTCCGAGAGCGGCAGGACGTCCGCCAGCGGCGTGCCCGGCTCCGGGCCTTCCTCGAGCACCAGGATGCCGGTGTGGTCGACGCCGAGCTCGAGCTCCCGCTCCGAGAGGATCATCCCGCTCGAGACCTCGCCGCGAAGCTTCGCCTGCTCGAGCTTCTGGCCGTCCGGCAGGACCGCGCCGGGCAGAGCGACGGCGACGGTCGCGCCGGCGCCGAAGTTCCACGCGCCGCAGACGATCTGGCGCGGCTCGGATTCGCCGACGTCGACGCGGCAGAGCTGCAGCCGGTCGGCGTTCGGATGCTTGCCGGCCTCGACGACCTTGCCGACGAGGTAGCGGCTGAGGTTGCTGTTCGTGTCGGGCACACCGCGTCGCACGATTCGGTCGACCTCGCAGCTCGAGATCACGAGGCGTCGGGCGACGTCCTCGACCCGCTCGTGGAACGGCACGTACTCCTTCAGCCAGCTGACAGGGACGCGCATCATCAGAACTGCTCCAGGTAGCGGAGGTCGTTCTCCCAGTGCAGCCGCAGGTCGGGCACGCCGTGGCGCAGCATCGCGATCCGGTCGATCCCCAGCCCGAACGCGAACCCGGACCAGCGCTCGGGGTCGTAGCCGACCTGTGCGAACACGTTCGGGTCGACGACGCCGCAACCGCCCATCTCGATCCAACCGGACCACTTGCAGACGTTGCAGCCGCGGCCGCCGCACAGAAAACACGAGACGTCGAACTCGGCGGACGGCTCCGTGAACGGGAAGAAGCTCGTGCGAACGCGCACCTCCCGCTCGTCGCCGAAGAGCACGCGTGCGAGATGCAGGAGTGTCCCCTTCAGGTCGGCGAGCGTGATCGTCCGGTCGACGGCGAGCCCCTCGACCTGGTGGAACGTCGGCGTGTGCGTCGGATCGGGCGTGTCGCGGCGGTAGCAGCGGCCGAGCGAGACCATGTACACCGGCGGTTCGTGCGCCTGCATGTACCGAATCTGTCCCGGCGACGTATGCGTGCGCAGCACGACGTCGTCGCTGACGTAGAAGGTGTCGATCGGCGAGCGGCTCGGGTGGCCCTCAGGCGTGTTAAGCGCGTCGAAGTTGTAGTAGACGTCCTCTACCTCGGGGCCGTCGAACACCTCGTACCCGAGCCCGAGGAACGTGTCCTCGATCTCGCGGCGCATCTGAGTGAGCAGGTGCAGGTGGCCGCGCCCGAACTGTTCGCCGGGCAGCGTGACGTCGACCGTCTCCTCCGTCAGCGACCGGTCGAGCTCGGCGCGCTCGAGCTCGGCCTCGCGGGCGGCGAACGCCGCCTCGAGCCGCTCGCGAGCCGTGTTGAG
>JBKOVW010000039.1:0-2577 GCA_046724095.1 Actinomycetota bacterium
ACGGGGCCGGCCGTCATCCCGGAGCCGTACCCGCCGCCCGACGAGGGCGACCCGCCGCAGCCGGCGATCATCCCGGAGCCGAGCCCGGCGGTCATTCCCGAGCCGGGGCCACAGGGCCCGGAGGGAAAGGAAAGCTAGGGCCTTCCGGCAGGGACGTCCGACGCCCTGCCGAAGCTTCTGCCATGGCGCGCCGTTTCGCGATCCTCGCCGTCGGCTGCCTGTTGGTCGCCTCCCCGGCCGCCGGAGACAACGGTCACCACTCGCTCGGCGAACTGCAGGCGAAACTCTCGGCCACGCGCCAGAAGGAAGCGCAGCTGACGCAGCAGATCTCCGGCCTGACGGCCGACATCCGCAAGCTCGAAGCACGGGTCGGGGACGTCTCGCAGAAGCTGTCGCTCCTCGAGCAGGACCTGGAGCTGCACCAGCGCCGGCTCGACAAGCTCAATGCGCTCTACGCGTTCGAGACCGAGCGGCTCGACTTCCTGCGCCGCGCGTACACGACAGCGGTGCACCAGCTCAACCTCCGCATGATCGACCTCTATGAGACGCATGACCCGACGCTCGTCGAAGTGATCATCGAGTCCGAGTCGTTTCAGGACGCGCTCGACCGCATCCACTACCTCGACTCGATCGCGCAGCAGGACAAGCACATCGCCGCCAAGGTGGGCGATGCGCGCGACGCGATGCGCAAGACGCGAGCGCAGACGAAAGTCGTTCGCACCCGCGTGCACGCCGAGACGCAGGTCGTCGCCGTGCGAACGCAGCAGCAGCGCGACGTCCGCGACCAGCTGCTGGCGAGCGGGAGCCAACTGAAGGGCAAACGTGCCAGGCAGCAGACGGCGCTCAAACTGACACGTAAGCAGGAGCACACGCTCCAGACCGAGGCGCAGGCGATCGCCGCGGCCGACGCGCAAGTCCGCGGCCGGCTGGCCGCCGCGCAGGGCGCGACCGATTCGACACCGTCCGCCTCCGGGTTGATCTGGCCGGTGAGCGGCCCGGTCGTGAGCCCGTTCGGCTACCGCTGGGGACGGCTCCACGCGGGCATCGACATCGCCGTTTCGTACGGCACGCCGATCCACGCGGCCGCGGCCGGAACGGTGGTGCTCGCCGGCTGGGTCAGCGGTTACGGCAACTACACCTGCATCGACCATGGCGGCGGGATGGCGACCTGCTACGCGCACCAGTCCTCATATGCGGTGTCGCAGGGCGCCGCGGTCAGCCAGGGCCAGGTGATCGGCTACGTGGGCTGCACCGGCCACTGCTTCGGGCCGCACCTGCACTTCGAGGTCCGGATCAACGGGTCGCCCGTGGATCCGCTCGGCTACCTGTAGCCCGTATCCGGATCCGCCTCCTGATCGTTTACCACTTGTAATTCGTATTCGGCAGGAGTCGAGGACAGGGTCGTGTCGAGTACGAAGTCGTCTCCCGACGACGCCGGCCGTCTCCCTCGGGGCGGCCGGTTGCTTATGCGAGACCGAACGTCAGCGCGAGCAGGAACACGTTCAAGCCGGAGATCAAGGCCGCGATCCCCCACGCGGCGGCGATCGTCAACCGGCGGTTCACGAGCACGCCCATGATCTCGCGCTTGCTCGTGAACATGACGAGCGGGACCAGCGCGAAGGGGATCCCGAAGGACAGCACGACCTGGCTCAGCACGAGCGTCCGCGACGGGTCCAGGCCGAGGCCGATCACGACGAATGCCGGCAGCATCGTCACGAGGCGCCTTACCCACAGCGGGATCCGGCGGCGGATGAACCCCTGCATGACGACCTGGCCGGACATCGTGCCGACGGTCGAGCTCGACAACCCCGACGCCGTCAGCGCCAGCGCGAAGAGGACGCTCGAGGCTCCGCCGAGGATCGGCTCGAGCGTGCGATGCGCACCTTCGAGCGACTCGATGTCGTTGAGACCGCTGCCGAAGAACACCGTCGCGGCGACGACGAGCATCGCCATGTTGATCAGGCCGGCGATCGCCATCGCGATCAGCACGTCGACGCGCGTGTACTTGTACAGCGTCCGCGCCTCGTCGTCGTTGCGCGGGACGATCCTGTGCTGCGTGAGCGCGGAGTGCAGGTAGATCACGTGCGGCATCACCGTCGCGCCGAGGATGCCGACGGCGAGCAGCACGGACTCGTTGCCCTGGAAGTCGGGAACGACCGCGTGCTTCGCGACCGTTCCGAGCGGCGGATGCGCCAGCCAGAGCTCGCCGAGGTAGCAGACGCCGATCACTGCGACGAACGCCGTGATCACAGCTTCGAGCGGGCGGAAGCCGTAGCGCTGCAGACCGAGGATCAGGAACGTGATCACCCCCGTCAGCACGGCGGCCGGGAAGAGCGGGATGCCGAGCAGCAGCTTCAGGCCGAGCGCGGCCCCGAGGAACTCCGCGAGGTCGGTCGCCATCGCGATCAGCTCGGCCTGCAGCCAGAGCCCGATCGACGTGCGGCGGGAGAACTGCTCGCGGCAGACCTCGGGCAGGTTGCGCCCCGTGGCGATGCCGAGCTTCGCCGAGAGCGTCTGGATCAGCATCGCCATCAGGTTCGACGCGACGATCACCCAGACGAGCGTGAAGCCGAACTT
>JBKOVW010000075.1:0-16666 GCA_046724095.1 Actinomycetota bacterium
TCGTCGTGAAGATTCCGGCTTGCAGGCCGTAACGGGTGCCGTTCGCGAGCTCGATCGCCTCATCCAGTGAGTCGACGGCCGTCAGCGTGCACACCGGTCCGAACACCTCCTCGCACGAGACCTTGTCCTCACGGGCTGGATGCGCGATCACGGTCGGTCGGATCAGCTCCCCGTCGAGGTCGCCGCCGGACAGGACTTCTCCGGACGAGGCGCGGATCCACTCGAGGATGCGGTCGCGCGCGTCCTGGTCGATCACCGGCCCGACGTCGGTCTCCTCGTCGGCAGGATCGCCGACCTTCAGCGCCTCCACCAGCGGGATCAACGCCGCCACGAAGGCGTCGTACGCGCCGCGCTCGACGTAGACGCGCTGCACGGAGATGCAGCTCTGCCCAGCGAACGAGAACGCGTTCTGCGCGACCTTCGTCGCTGCAAGCCGCATGTCTGCGTCCGCCGCGACGATCACGGGCGTCGCGTTCCCGAGCTCGAGGTTGACCCTCTTCTTGTGCGCGCGCTCGCGCAGTCCCCAGCCGACGCCGCTCGAGCCGGTGAACGTGATCAGCTTCACGCGCTCGTCCTCGACGAGGACGTCGCCGAGCTCCGACGCAGGCCCGACGACGACGTTCAGCCAGCCGGGCGGCAGGCCTGCCTCCTCCTCGAGCTCCGCGAGCAGGAGCGCCGACAGCGGCGTCTGGCTCGCGGGCTTGAGCACGACCGCGCAGCCGGCGGCGAGAGCAGGGGCCAGCTTGTGTGCGACGAGGTTGAGCGGGAAGTTGAACGGGCTGATCGCGCCCACGATTCCGACTGGCTGGCGGAGCGTGAAGGCGAGCTTGCCCGTACCGGCCTGTGCCGCGTCCATCGGCACCATCTCGCCCGCGAGCTTGCGGGCCTCGACCGCGGCGAACGTGTATGTCGACATTGCGCGCTGCGCTTCGACGCGCGCGGCCTTCATGGGCTTACCCGCCTCGTCGGAGATCAGGCGTGCGGCCTCGTCGTGGCGACGCCCGAGCGCTGCGGCGACCTTGACGAGGATCTCGGCGCGCTTGTGCGCGGGCAGCGGCTCGCGCATGGCCTTTTCGGCGGCGTCCAGTGCCTGGCACGCCTCGCTCGCGCCCGCTTTGGCGACGCGTCCGACGACGTCGCCCGAGTACGGCGAGCGCACGTCGATCCAGTCGCCCGTCTCGATCCATTCCCCGCCGATCAGCAGGCGTTTTTCCGTGAGCGCAGCGACCACAGAGCTAGTCTAGATCGCGCATGACTCCTGCCTGGCACTCCGATGCGTTGATCATCGATGCGGTGCGCTCGCCGATCGGCAAGCGCAACGGGGCGCTGGCTTCGATCCGCGGCGACGAGCTCGCCGGGCAGGTCCTGAACGCGCTCGTTCGCCGCAACGACGTCGACCCGGGACAGGTCGAGGACGTCCAGTTCGGCTGTGTCACGCAGGTCGGCGAGCAGGGCTGGAACATCGGCCGGATGGTCCCGCTCGTCGCCGGCTGGCCCGAGTCCGTGTGCGGGACGACCGTTGACCGGCAGTGCGGCTCTTCGATGCAGGCGAACTTCAACGCGGCGACCGCCGTCTGGTCCGGCCAGCTCGACCTCGTCGTCTCGGCCGGCGCGGAGATGATGTCCCGCGTCCCGATGGGCTCGAACGGCGGCGACCTGTCGGACAAGCTGCTCGAACGCTGGCAGATCGTTCCGCAGGGGATCTCGGCCGAGGTGATCGCGGAGGAGTGGGATCTCTCGCGCGAGGAGCTCGACGCGTTCTCGCTCGAGTCGCACCGCCGCGCGGTCCGCGCGATCGACGACGGCCGCTTCGCAAGTGAGGTCGTCCCGGTCGACCTGACGAACCCGCACGTCGGCGTCGTGTTCGACGTGGACGAGACGCCGCGACGCGACACCTCGATGGAGGCGCTCGGCGCGCTGACGCCGGCGTTCCTCCCCGACGGCAAGGTGACCGCGGGAAACTCCTCGCAGATCTGCGATGGGGCCGCCGCCGTTCTGATCGCGAGCGAGGGCGCCGCGAACAGGCTCGGCCTCGAGCCGCGAGGTCGCTTCGTGTCGTTCGGGCTGGCCGGGGTCGATCCGCACCGGATGCTGCACGGCAACCCGCAGGCGTGCGCCGCCGCCCTCGCTCGCGCGGGTTTGACCTGGGACGACATGTCCGTGATCGAGGTGAACGAGGCGTTCGCGTCGGTCGCGCTGCAGTTCGTCCGCGACGCGCAGCTCGAGGACCGCATGGACGACGTGAACCCGAACGGCGGTGGCATCTCGCTCGGCCACCCGCTCGGCGCAACCGGCGCGCGCATCACGGCGACTCTGCTGAGCGAGCTCGAGCGCCGCGACGGACGCTACGGCATCGCCACGATGTGCATCGGCTTCGGCCAGGCGATTGCCGCGGTCGTCGAGAAGCTCTAGCCGTTACCCTCCGCGCGTGGGGGAGATGGCTGGGCGGGCTGTCGCGCGCGATCCGAAGGAGATCGTCGCGCGCGGATACGACGCGATCGCATTGCGCTATGCCGAATGGGCGGGGCGCGTGCGGTCGCCGTCGATCGAATGGCTGCGCGACCTCGACGCGCGCCTGCCCGACGGCGCCGACGTGCTCGAGCTCGGCTGCGGGCGCGGCGTGCCAGGCACGAGACACGTCGCGAAGAGACATCGCGTCACCGGCGTCGACATCTCCGCCGTCCAGATCGAGCTCGCTCGCCACCACGTGCCGGAGGCGTCGTTCGTTCACGCGGACGCGCTCGAACTGGAGATCGCGCCCGGAACGCTCGACGCCGTCGTCGCGCTGTACTTCTTCGGCCACGTCCCGATCGACGAGCAGCGCGAGCTGATCGGCCGGATCGCGCTGTGGCTGAGAGACGGCGGGCTCCTGCTGGCGACGTTCGGCGCCGGCGAGCCCGGCGAGGAGGTGGACGACGACTGGCTGGGCGCGCCGATGTTCTTCGCGTCCCTGGGCGGCGACTCGTACCTGCCGCTCCTCCGCGAGTGCGGCCTCTCGCCGCTGCGCGAGGAGGTCGTCGTGCAGCACGAGCCGGGGCACGGCGACGTCGCGTTCCACTGGGTGCTCGCGCGCGCGTGACGGAAATCCGCAAGGTGGGCGTGGTCGGGCTCGGGACGATGGGCGCCGGCATTGCTCAGGTCAGCGTCCAGTCCGGCCACGAGACCGTCGGACGCGAAGTGAGCGACGAGCTCGCCCAGCGCGGCCGCTCGACGATCGAGCGCTACCTCACGCGCGGCGTCGAGAAAGGCCGTATGTCCCAGGAGGAACGCGACGCCGCCCTCGCCCGGCTGACGCTCACCACGCAGCTCGCCGACCTCGCCGACTGCGACCTCGTGATCGAGGCGGTGCTCGAGGAGCTCGACCTGAAGCGCGAGGTGTTCGCGGGGCTCGACCGTGTCACGCGGCCTGACGCGGTGCTCGCCACGAACACATCGGCGCTGTCGGTCGCCGAGATCGCGGAGGTGACCGAGCATCCGGAACGGGTCGTCGGGATGCACTTCTTCAACCCGGCCCCTGTGCTGCCGCTCGTCGAGGTCGTCCGCAGCTCGAAGAGCTCGGACGGCGCGGTCGAAGCGGCTTACGCGTGGGCCGAGCGCGCGGGCAAGCAGCCCGTGCGCTGCAACGACACGCCGGGGTTCATCGTGAACCGCATCCTCATCCCGCTCCTCAACGACTGCGTGCGCGTCCTGGACGAAGGGGACGTGCGTCCGGAGGACATGGACAAGGCGATGACGAACGGCGCCGGCTGGCCGATGGGGCCGTGCGCTCTGATCGACCTCATCGGCGTCGACGTCCACGTGCATGCGTCGGAGGCGCTGCACGGCAAGCTCGGCGAGCCGCGCATGTCACCGCCCGAGCGGCTGTTGAAGATGCAGCGCGAAGGCAAGCTCGGCCGGAAGGCCGGCGCGGGCTTCTACAGCTACTAGGCCGCGAGCCGCTGCGGCAGCGCGAGGCGGGTCGGCTGCGGCAGCTGCGGATGGCGCACGTGCGCGTCGCGCCAGATCTCGCCGGCCGTCTCGGCGCGAATCAGCTCGAGCGCCACGGCGCGCATCGTCGCGACGGATGCCAGCTCGACGAGGCGCTCGGCCTCGGCATGCGGCAACTGGGTCGCGACGCGGGCGACGGCGTCGAGCCGCGCGACGAGCAGGCGCACGGTGCGGTTCGAGCGGGCGTCCTCGGTCATGCAGGCATCTTCGCCGCCGCCCCGGACGGCCCTGCTAGGGAGTGCTCAGCCGGCTCCAGACGTTGGCCAGCAGCCGGTCGACGGCCGGCTCTCCGAGCGAGGCGCCGAAGTTGATCACCCCCGCGGCGAACACCTTCGCTCCCGCCGGCGTCTCGTAGTACGTCATCTCCGCGGAGCGTCCCGCGCCGAGCAGGTCCGGGATGCGTGCAAGCACTTCGGTAGCGCGCGGCGACGCCGCCGTCCGCGCGTCGATCTCGATCCCGTAGCGCCCGAACACGGCGCCGTCGGACAGGCCCGTCCCCTCGAACGCCCATGGCTCGTGACTGGCACCCGTGACCGTGTAGCCCGCCTGTCGCGAGCCGTTGTTGGAGCCCACGTACTGCACGCCGACGACGGACGCCTCCGGCCGCCCGAGGTTGCGCCACGGGGCGCGCCGCACGAGCGTCTGCCCGACGCGGTCGACGCGCCGGTACAGGTTGTTCGCGGCGAGGAACGCGAGGTTGCCGCCGACGTCGCGGTAGCGCTGGATCACGTCGTACTCGTGGCGGGTCACGTACTCCTCGTGCCCCGGGAAGACGACGAGGTCGTACCGCCGCGCGAGCTCGTCGCCGCTCGCGACGCGCTCGAGATCGTCGTCGGAGAGGAACTCGACCGCGTGGCCCGTGCGGTTCAGCCACGCGACGAACTCGAGATCCCAGTCGCGGAAGCGGAACGGCACGCCGAAGTCGAGGAACGGCCGCTCGAGGTCGACGCTGCGGTGGCGCCCGCCGACGTACCAGGAGTCTCCCCAGCCGTCGCCGTCCGCGTCCTCGAAGTTGTACGCCGCCCAGGTGTTCGTCGCGAGCACGACGGCGACGCGCTGCGTCCCGAGGACGCGCGGACGCACGATGAACGGCGCGTAGCCGACCCGCCCGTCCGACGCGGTCGCACGCACGAAGTAGAGCCCGCTCGGCCAGTCGCCGGCTCGCACGATGCGCAGCGGCGCCGGCCCGTTCCGGTGCGCGCTCCAGTCGATCCGGATCGGTCCTGTCTTCGCGAGCCCGCTCGTCTGCACGTCTTGCTCGCTCGGCCGGCCCGGCGACTCGTACGCGAACACCTGCAGGCGCAGCACGCGCGCGTCGGTCGCCAGCCGCAGCTCGGCCGACTCCCCCGGCGCGTAGCTGCGCTTCGTGAACGCCGCGTCGATGCCCTGTACCCGGACGACCGGGGCGTCCTGCTTGCCCTGCGGCCCGTATGCGCCGTAGACGCGTGCGCCGACGCGCAGGCGCAGGATGTACGTCCGCGGCTGCGTGGAGGGCGCCGGCCGCCAGGTCAGCATGCCCGGCCCCGCCGCGAAGAGACGCGAGGTGTGCCACACACTGGACGTGCCCGTTTTGCCGGCCCGCACCATGTTCGTCGCGACCGCATCCATCTCGACGCGCGCGGGCCGCGTCAGCCGGAAGTGGACGACGGCCTCGTCGCGGAACCCGTCGGCGTTCGGACTGACCGTCGTCAGCAGACGCCGATCGCCTGCGAACGGGCTCGAGCCGTTCGTGACCCGCAGGTCGTGCAGCGCCGGAGCAAGCGCGAGCGCCGCGAGCAAGAGGGCGTTCACGGGCGCGTCCGCCCGCTTACAGTTTCCTTACGTTCCACTGAACCTGCGCATAATTCGACCGTCGATACTGACGTCCATGAGGCGACTCCTCACGTTTGCCGTGCTCGCTCTCGCGCTGGCGCTCCCGGCCGCAGCGGCTGCGCGTACGCACGCCTCATCCGACGGCACGCTCTCGGTGAAAGATGCGCGTGGGGTCATCACGATCCAGGGGCGGGGCGGCGTGATCGGCAGCTTCGCCAGGGGCTCCGTCACGATCAACGACCCGGTCGACGGCGACGGCACCGGGCCGATCGTGACCGGCGACGAGTGGTCGAAGGACAAGAGCGAGACCGCGACCGTCTGGGGCGGGACGAGGGTCCGCTTCCGCATGATCGGTGGCACTTTCAAGATCGTCGTCCGCGGCCGCGGCATCAACCTCTCCTTCGTCGGCAAGGGCAACGTCATCATCAACGGCGCCGGAACCGATGACGACGGCTCCTATGCCACCAACGGCGGCGACTACAACCTGATCCCGGCGTTCGCGGTGCCGTTCGCGCTGTCGGCGACCAGCCCCTAACCGCAGGCCGTGGCCAGCAGCACGCAATCGGTACTCGTCGTCGAAGACGAGGCATCCATCGCGTCTTTCGTCTCGCTGTACCTGAAGAACGCCGGCTATGACGTCCGCGCCGCGACGAACGGCGCCGACGCGCTCGCCTCGGTACAGAGCCAGCAGCCGTCGCTGATCGTGCTCGACCTGATGCTCCCCGACATCGACGGGATCGAGATCTGCCGTCGCATCCGGCAGAAGTCGGACGTGCCGATCCTGATGCTGACGGCGCGCGACGAGGACGTGGACAAGATCATCGGGCTCGAGGTCGGCGCCGACGACTACATGACGAAGCCGTTCAATCCCCGGGAGCTCGTCGCCCGCGTGAAGTCGATCCTGCGCCGGGCGGCGCCGGAGCGCAAGGAGCCGGAGAGCGCGGTGCTGCGGCACGGCGAGCTCGTGATCGACTCGGGCCGCCGCGAGGTCAAGGTCGGCGACCAGGAGATCCAGCTCGCGCCGAAGGAGTTCGACCTGCTCTGGGAGCTGCTCGACCACCGCGGCCTCGTCCTGACGCGCGACCAGCTGCTCGAGCGCGTCTGGGGGTACACCTTCGCGGGCGACACGCGCACCGTGGACGTCCACGTGCGGCAGCTGCGCCGCAAGCTCGGCGAGGCGTCGCCGATCGTGACCGTGTGGGGGGTCGGCTACAAGGTCGGGCCCGCGCGCGACGCGGTCAGCGCCTAGCAGTACCTTGTAACGGCCATGCTCGGATCGCTGCGCTTCCGGCTGCCGGCCCTCTTCCTGGTCGGCATCGTCGTGAGCGGAGTGATCGCGGCCGCGATCGCGCTGGCGCTGTTCCAGAACTACGCCCACAAGCAGCTGCTGGTGAAGCTGCGTCGCGAGGCGAACGGCCTCACCGAGCTGTACGAGAAGCAGGCGATCGCGTTCAACGACACGGGCACACGCACGCTCCGCTTCGCGCCGGAACAGCTCGAGCGCGCGACGGGCGACAAGATCTTCTACGTCGGCGCCGACGTCTTCCCTGGGGCAGGCCCGACCGGGCTGCGGCAGCTCCCGCTCGACGCGGTCGACTGGCGTGCGGGACGGGCGCGCACCTTTGAGTTCCGCCCGCCCGGGTTCAAGCGCACCTACCTGGCGGTGCTGCGGCCGATGCGGCTGGCGCCGGGCAGCACGCCGTTCGGCGCGCTCGTCGTCGCGACGCCGAAGACGGAGATCGCGACTGGCCTTCGCCGCCTGCTCGAGCGCCTGAGCCTCGCACTGGTCGGCGGCATCCTCGCCGCCGCTGTCCTCGGGTGGTATCTATCCCGGCGGATCACGCGGCCTGTCCTCGCCCTGTCGAAGGCGACGGACGAGATCTCGCGCGGGCACTACGACGTCGACATCCCCGACGTGCGCGGGGGCGGCGAAATCGGCCACCTCGCCCGGCGCTTCCGCGAGATGGCAGCGCGGCTCGGCGAGGCCGAGCAGCAGGAGCGCAACTTCCTGATGAGCGTGTCGCACGAGCTGCGGACGCCGCTGACCGCGATCCGCGGTCATGTGGAGGCATTGCGCGAAGGTCTCGCCGAGGACCCGGAGGTGCGCACAGCGGCGCTCGACACGATCGCGAACGAGACGGTGCGGCTGGAGCGGCTCGTCGGCGACGTGCTCGACCTCGCGAAGCTCGAAGCGCACCGCTTCACGCTCCTGTCCGAGGAGGTCGACATGGGGCGGCTCTGCGAGCAGGCGTACGCCGCCTTCGGCGAGGAGGCGCGCCGCCGCGGCATCGACTACGAGAAGCGCTTCGACGCGAGCCCGACGATCGTCACGGACGGCGACCGCGTGCTGCAGATCATCTCCAACCTGCTCTCGAACGCATTCCGGTGGACGCCCGACGGCGGCAAGGTCGAGCTCGAGCTGGGCGCGTCGAACGGCACCGTCTCGGTGGCGGTCGACGACAACGGCCCCGGCGTCCCGCGGGCCGAGCGCGAGCGCATCTTCCGTCCGTTCTGGACACGTGACGACTCTGGCACCGGCCTCGGCCTGGCGATCGCGCACGAGCTCGCCGCTGCCCTCGGCGGCCGCATCGAGCTCGACTCCGAGCCGGGGGAGGGCAGCCGCTTCCAGCTGGTGCTGCCGGCGGCGCGTCGCGACTAACCTCGTGCCCGCATGAGCGTCCCGGCGCCAGTCGTCGACCTGCCGCAGCGGCGTTCGCGCCCGCGCGCGGTGCTCGTTGCGCTGCGCCCTCGGCAGTGGACGAAGAACCTGCTTCTGTTCGCGGGGATCATTTTCGCCGCGAAGCTGGGCGACCTGTCGCGCTGGGGCGAGGCGTTCGCGGCGTTCGCCGCGTACTGCGCCGCGTCGAGCGCGAGCTACCTCGTCAACGACGTCCGCGACGCGCCGCACGACCGGCTGCACCCGGTGAAGCGCGCGCGGCCGATCGCCCGTGGCGAGGTGTCGCCGAGGCTCGCCGAGCTGATCGCGGCGCTCCTGGTCTTCTTCGCCGTGCTGCTCGTCGCGCCGCTCGGGCTCGCGTCGATCCTCCTCCTCTGCACGTTCTTCGCGCTGCAGGCGGCGTACACGCTCACGCTCAAGCACGTCGTGCTGCTCGACGTGATGACGATCGGCGGCCTGTTCGTCGTCCGTGCCGCCGCCGGCGCAGCGGCGGTCGAGGTGCGCATCTCCCCGTGGCTGCTGCTCTGCACCGCGCTGCTTGCGCTCTTCCTCGCGCTGGCTAAACGGCGCGGCGAGCTGGTGCTCGTCGGCGCCGAGGCGACGCCGGGCCGTCCCGTGCTGGAGGGCTACTCCCTCGCGCTCGTCGACCAGCTCGTGACCGTCGTCGCCGCATCCACGGTCATCTCCTACTGCCTCTATACCTTCACGGCGCGCGACTCGAAGGCGATGATGGTGACCATTCCGTTCGTACTCTTCGGCGTCTTCCGCTACCTGCTGCTGATGCACCGGCGCGACCTCGGCGAGGAGCCCGAGGAGGTGCTGCTGCGCGACCGGCCGATCCTGCTCTGCATCGCCGGCTGGGCGGCGACCGCAGCGGTGATCCTGGCCGTGACCTAGGAGCTAGGAGGTCGCCGCGTCGGGGCGGCGGTCTTCCATCCGGTAGACGATTGCGCCGCGGCTGTCTTGCGTCTGCTGGTCGAGGCGGCCGACGATCGCTTCGATGCGGCCGAGGCGGGCGTCGACGCCCTCCCAGCCTGACGAGACGAGGTCGACGAGCACGGCGAGGTCGTCGACGCGCGCGTTGCGCTCGCTGAGCATGTCCTCCTCGAGCGTCGAGAGCCGGCGGAGCAGCTGGTTCATCAGCCCGCGGATCTCCGCGAGGTTGCGCCCCATCGGCCGGGCGTGCTCGCGCAGCGTTTCCTCGACCTGCGCCGGGAGCGACTCCTCGAGAGCTGCGGTCGCCGCGGCGAGCGCCTCGACCTGCTCGCGGGCCCGGACGAACAGGGCGTCCAGCGCGGCGCCGTCGGCCCGCTGCCCGACCCGTTCCTGTGCGCGTTCCATCGCGCCGTCGTCCATGGGCGACAAGGCTAACGTTGGCGCCGGATGAAAACGAGGGAGCTCGAGTACGACCTCCCGCCGGAGCTCGTTGCGCAGCATCCCGTGGCGCGCCGCGACGAGTCGCGCCTGCTGGTCTACGATCGCGTGTCCGAGCGGGTGGATCATCGGAGGTTCGCAGAGCTTCCGGACGTGCTCGGCGAGGCGCTCACGGTCGTGAACGACACGCGCGTCGTGCCCGCACGGATCCCGATCGAGCGGCCGCGCGGCGAGGTGCTGCTGCTCGAGCGGCTGGACGACGACGGGTTGTGGGAGGGGCTCGCGCGGCCGACGCGGCGGTTGCGGCCCGGCGGGCGGTACGGGCCGGTCGAGCTGCTCGAGCACGTCGGCGAGGGGCGGTGGCGGTTGCGGCTGCACGGCGAGCCGGCGGGGGAGACGCCGCTGCCTCCGTACATCACCGAGCCGCTCGACGACCCGGAGCGCTACCAGACGGTGTATGCGGACGAGTCGGGCTCGGCGGCGGCGCCGACGGCGGGGCTGCACTTCACGGAGGACGTGCTCGGGCGCCTGGACGTCGAGCGTGTGACGTTGCACGTCGGCCTCGACACCTTCCGTCCGGTCGCGGTGGACGACCTGCGCGAGCATCGCCTGCACGGAGAGGCCTTTTCAGTCACGGCTGGTGCCTGGCACCGGATCGAGGCGGCGCCGCGCGTGCTCGCCGTCGGCACGACGACGGTGCGGGTGCTCGAGACGATCGCCCGCGGCGGGCCGCTCGTGGGCCGCACCGACCTGTTCATCACGCCCGGGTTCGAGTTCAAGCGCACCGACGCGCTCGTCACGAACTTCCACTTGCCGCGCTCGACATTGCTCGCGCTCGTGATGGCGTTCGCGGGAGTGGAGGAGACGCGCCGGCTCTACGACCTCGCGATCAAGGAGCGCTACCGCTTCTACTCGTTCGGCGACGCGATGCTCCTGCTGTGAACGTCCGCAGGTGCCAGGCACAAGACGTGGCCGCGGTGGCCGCGCTCCTCGACGAGGCGACGACTTGGGTCGGTGAGCGCGGCTACGAGCAGTGGCCGTTGCCGTTTCCCGAAGAAGAGATCACGGCGGCGATCGAGCGCGGCGAGGTGTACGTGGCGGAGCTCGACGGCGACACGGTCGCGACCGTGACGCTGCTCTGGGACGACCCGATCTACTGGCCCGACGAGCCCGCGGACGCCGCGTACGTGCACAAGCTCGCCGTCAGCCGCGCCTGCGCGGGGCAGCGCATCGGCCAGGACATCGTCGAGTGGGCCGACCGGACCGCGGCCACGGCCGGCCGCGACTTCCTCCGCCTCGACTGCCTACGCGACAATCCGGGAATCCGCGCCTACTACGAACGCCTGGGCTTCGAGCACCGCGGCGACCTCTTCGTCAACGGACGCGGAATGAGCATCTATGAGCGACGCGTACACACTCCTCGCGACTGACGGCTACGCACGCGCCGGCGTCGTGCACACCGCACACGGCGACGTCCCGACGCCCGCGTTCATGCCTGTCGGGACGAAGGCGACCGTCAAGACGGTCGATCCCGACGAGCTGCGCGCGCTCGGCACGACGATCCTGCTCGGAAACACGTACCACCTGCACTTCCGCCCCGGCGAGGATCTGATCGCGGAGCTCGGCGGTCTGCACCGGTTCATGGGCTGGGACGGCCCGATCCTCACGGACTCGGGCGGCTTCCAGGTGTTCTCGCTGCGCGACACGATCGTGGCGGTTGACGACGAGGGCGTCACGTTCAGGTCCGTGTACGACGGGTCCGCGGCGCGCTTCACGCCCGAGTCGGTCGCGCGGTGCCAGGCACAGCTCGGGTCCGATATCGCCATGTGCCTCGACATCTGCGCGCCGGTCGACGTCAGCCGTGACGAGCTCGAGGACGCCGTCCGCCGCACGACGCTGTGGGCGACCCGCCAGCGCGCGGCACCGCGCGCCGAGGGACAGCTGCTGTTCGGGATCGCGCAGGGCGCCTCCGACCCCGACCTCCGCCGCCGCTCGATCGCCGAGCTGACCGACCTCGACTTCGACGGCTACGCCCTCGGCGGGCTCGCGATCGGCGAGGAGCGCCCGCTCATGTTCGAGACGACCGCGTGGGCCGCCGAGCTGCTCCCGCACGAGAAGCCGCGCTATTTCATGGGCATCGGCGACCCCGAGGGCGTGCTCGAGGTGATCGAGCGAGGCGTCGACATGTTCGACTGCGTGCTGCCGACCCGCACGGCACGCACCGGCAGCGCGCTGACGTGGGAGGGGCGCCTCAACCTCCGCAACGCCGCGTTCGCGCGCGACCCGCGGCCGCTCGACGACCGCTGCTCGTGCCCGGCGTGCTCCCGCTTCACGCGCGCGTACATCAGGCACCTCGTCAACCAGCAGGAGCTGCTCGGCCTGCGCCTGCTGAGCCTCCACAATCTACGATTCCTGCTCGAACTGACCGCGAACGCACGCGCGGCGATCGAGCAGGGCCGCTTCGGCGCATTCAAGGCCGAGGCGCTCGCCCGGCTGGCCGCCGCGGCGGCGTGAGGAGGCCCGGTGGGCGGCTACATCTTCATCATCGTCATCCTGATCCTGATGTGGTTCCTGCTGATCCGGCCGCAGCGGCGCCGGCAGGTGGAGTCGCAGCGGCTGCTCGACTCGCTCTCGGTCGGGCAGGAGATCGTGACGGCGGGCGGCCTCTACGGGACGATCACGGAGCTGGAGGAGGACGAGGCCCGGGTCGAGATCGCCGAGGGGATCGAGGTGCGCGTGGCCAAGCGGGCGATCGCCGGGGTCGTGTCCGAAGACGACCCGAACGAGCTACCCGAACCGGAGGAAACCCCGGGTACCCTTCCGTAGCCCGTGTCAGACCGGCGCCGACACCTCACGCTACTCGCGTTCATCCTCGCAGCCCTTGCCGGCGTCGCGGTGCTCGCGATTCCCGGCTCGCCGGTGCACAGGAAGCCGACGCTCGGCCTCGACCTGCAGGGCGGCCTGGAGGTGGTGCTGAAGGCAAACCCGCCGAAGGGCCACACGCTGACGGCGGACGATCTCACCCGCTCGATCGACATCATGCGGAACCGGATCGACAAGCTCGGCGTGTCCGAGCCGGAGATCCGCAAGCAGGGCTCGAACCAGATCGTGATCCAGCTCGCGGGCGTGCACGATCCTGCGGCGGCAGCGAAGCTGATCGGCAAGACCGCCGTCCTGCAGTTCTACGACTTCGAGAACGACCTGACCGGGCCCTCGGTGACGACCGGCCTGCAGAAGGTGCCGGTCGCGACGGGCAGCCTCTTCAACCTGCTGAACGCCCCCGAGACGCGCGCGCTCGCGGACAAGGGCACGCCGTCGCAGTGGTACCTGTTCAGCCCGACGAAGATTGTGAAGGCCGGCCCGGCGCCGACGCGAGCGGCGCTGCTGAAGAGCCAGATCGTCCAGCGGCCGGTCGCGAAGGGCGGGCTCGCGCAGCACATCCCGAAGGGCTGGACGATCCTGCGCGTTCCCAAGAACACGATCGTCGTCAGCTGCGATCCAGCGTCGGGCAACTGTCTGAGCACGAAGCAGATCACGTCGCGCAAGGCCTTCTACCTGCTCAAGCACCGCCTGCCCGATGCGCAGGGCAACGGCGGCATCCCGGAGATGACCGGCACCGACCTGAAGCTCTCAGGGACGCGCGCGGACATCGATCCGTCGACCAGCCAGCCCGTCGTGCTGATGCAGTTCACCGGGCACGGCAAGAAGGTGTTCCACGCGATCACGCGCCAGGAGGCGCAGCGTGGCTCGCTCGTGTGCCAGGGGGCGAGCAGCCCGCAGGACATCCAGCGCTGCGCCCAGCACTTCGCGATCGTGCTGGACGGCCAGATCCAGTCGGTGCCGTACATCGACTTCAAGCGCAACCCGGACGGCATCCCCGGCGACAACGGCGCGCAGATCGACATGGGCGGCGGCTCGCTGGGCGACGCCAAGAAGCTCGCGCTCGTCCTTCAGACCGGCGCGCTGCCGGTCCAGTTCACCACCGCCGAGCGCACCGACGTCTCCGCGACGCTCGGCAAGGACTCGCTGAACCAAGCGAAGAAGGCGGCGCTCGTCGGCCTGCTCGTCGTCGCGCTCTTCCTGCTCCTCTTCTACCGGTTCCTCGGGCTCGTCGCCGTCATCGGCCTCGCGATCTACGCGGCGTTTCTGTACGCGGCGATCCTGCTCTTCCACGTCACGCTGACGCTGCCGGGGTTCGCGGGACTGATTCTCACGATCGGAGTCGCCGCAGACGCGAACGTCGTCGTGTTCGAACGGATCAAGGAAGAGGTGCGGTCCGGGAAGTCCGTGCGCGCAGCCATCTCCGCCGGCTACTCGAAGGGCTTCCACACGATCCTCGACGCCAACGTCGTCACCGCGATC
Organism: Actinomycetota bacterium; assembly: GCA_046724095.1. Lineage (GTDB taxonomy): Bacteria > Actinomycetota > Thermoleophilia > Gaiellales > Gaiellaceae > 3-1-20CM-4-69-9. The sequence goes on from JBKOVW010000075.1 coordinate 14,213, forward strand.
ACCGCGCTGGTGCTGTTCGCGGTCGCGACCGCGCAGGTGAAGGGCTTCGCGCTGATGCTGCTGATCGGCACCGTGATCTCGTTGGTCACGGCCGTCGCGGCGACGCGCGCGATGCTCGGCCTGCTCGCGGGCTTCTCCTGGTTCAACAAGCCGCGCTTCATGGGCGCGCAGGGCCAGCAGACGGGGAAGTGGCTGCAGATCGACTTCATGGGGAAGCGCTACCTGTGGTTCGCGATCTCGGGCGCGGTGATCTTGCTCGGCGTGATCGCGCTGGGGGCGCGCGGGCTGAACCTCGGCATCGACTTCAAGGGCGGCACGCAGCTCTCGTTCAAGACGCCGGTCGCGCACACGACGGGCGACGTGCGCCAGGTGATGTCCGCGCAGGGGTACGCCGACGCGGTCATCCAGGGCCGCGGCTCGTCCACGAACAGCGCGTACAAGAGCTTCCAGATCCGGACGAAGGCGCTCAGCGGCGACAAGCTGACGCAGGTCACGACGGCGCTCGAGGACCGCTTACAGACGACGGCGCCGGGCGCGACGACGGTCTCGTCGAGCTTCGGCCGGCAGATCGCGAAGTCGGCGATCATCGCGGTGCTCTTCTCGCTGTTCCTGGTCGTCCTCTACATCACGATCAGGTTCGACCTGAAGTTCGCCGTGCCGGTGATCCTCGCGATGCTGCACGACGTCTTGATCTGCATCGGCATCTACGCGCTCGTCGGGCGCGAGGTGACGAGCTCCACGGTCGCCGCGATCCTGACCGTGCTCGGCTACTCGATCTACGACACGATCATCATCTTCGACCGCGTCAGGGAGAACATCCCGCTGATGCGGCGCTCGTCGTTCGCGACGATCGCGAACGTGTCGCTCTGGGAGACGATCCGCCGTTCGCTCGCCACGTCGTTCATCACGCTGCTCCCGGTTCTCGCGCTGTACCTGTTCGGCGGCGCGACGCTGAAGGACTTCGCGTTCGCGCTGATCGTCGGGATCGCGTCCGGTGCGTACTCGTCCATCTTCATCGCCGCGCCGCTGCTGACGATCTGGAAGGAGCGCGAGCCGGAGTTCGCGCGCAGAAAGGACGTCAAGGTGACGAAGGCCGGGCTCGAGGAGGCGTTCGAGGAGGCCGAGGAGGCGGCCGCCGCCGAGCCGGTGCAGGATCTCGCGCCGGTCGCGACGGTCGACGGCGGCGACGGCAGTGCGGCAGCCGCCGCAGCGAAGCGCGAGCGGCGCCGACAGCGCCGACGCGCGCGCCCGCATGGACGAGCCCGTTAGGCGCCTGCTGCTCGCGCTCGTCGGCGCGGTCGCGCTGACGGCCGAGCGTGCGGACGAGCTCGCGGACACGCTCGCGGCGCGCGGCGGGATGAGCCGCGACGAGGTGCGCCGGTGGATCGACGAGTCGACGACCCGCTGGCGCGGCGACGCCCTGCGGGTCGGCGAGAAGGCAGGGGCCACCCTCAACGGCGTGCTGCATGAGCTTGGCTTGGTCACGCGGGAGGAGTGGGACGAGCTCGAGCTCCGTGTCGCGCAGCTCGAGCACCGGCTCCGCCTCGTGGAGACGCAGCCGCAGCCCCTCCGCAGCGTCCCGACGGACTAGTCCGTTTCGGACGCAAAATCGTGCCAGGCACGAGACCGGTCCCTATGGGCGCCGGCCGTTTTCGGCGCTACCGTTCAGCCGTGCCGTCGAGGTTCTTCCGCGGCGAACAGGTGCTCGGTGCAGCCGCTGCCGTCGTCGGCCTCGTCGGGATCGCCTCCGCGCTGACGCCTGAGTTCGCCGACCGCTACGACTTCGTGCGCGGCGTGCTCCCGCCCGGCGTGCCGGGCGCCGCGCGCATCCTCGCCCTGTCCTTCGGGCTCGGCCTCGTCTGGCTGTCGCGGGCTCTCGCCCGTCGCCGCCGGCGCGCGTGGCAGCTCGCTGTGGCGCTCGTGATCGGCATCTCGCTCGCGCACCTGGCGAAGGGGCTCGACGTCGAGGAGGCGACGCTCGGGTTGATCCTGCTCGTCGCGCTCATCCGCTTCCGCCGCCGCTTCGACGTGCCGGGCGACCCGGGCTCCGTTTGGCCGCTGCTCGCCACCTCGGCGGCGCTCGGCGCACTTGCCGCCCTCGCAGTAGCGATGGAGATCCGCGGCTACGAGGAGGATCGCTGGCAGGACGCGCTCGTCGGGCTGACCGTCGTCCTCAGCGCCCGCGCGCTCTACCTCTGGCTGCGGCCGGTCTCCGACCGAATCCGCCAGTCGGCAGAAGAGCGGCGGGTCGTGGGGCAGCTCGTGCGCAGCCACGGCGAGGACAGCCTCGCCTTCTTCAGCCTGCGCCGCGACAAGAACTACTTCTTCTCCGCGACGCGCGAGAGCTTCCTCGCGTACAAGGTCGTCGCCGGCGTCGCGCTCGTCAGCGGCGGCCCGATCGGCGCACAGGAGGAGTTCGGCGACCTGCTCGCCGAGTTCCGGCGTGTCTGTCAC
>JBKOVW010000343.1:0-3191 GCA_046724095.1 Actinomycetota bacterium
GCTAAAGCACCGCGCACACCCCGCACCGGCTGACGCGAAACGGCGGCCCCCGGCCACCGATCCGCACGGCTTCATGCCAGCGGCATAAAGAGACGCGGCGATTTCGCGCCCATAGTCGCTGAAGCGAACGAAACGTCGGGAGAGGCGAGAGTCGAGCTCGTTGCGTTGGCAGCACATTGCGCACCGATTCGCGACAGATCAAGGAAGGGAGCTGAGGGTTGGGCGGATCGGGCCTCGTCGCGATTGCACTCCTCGTCCTCGCGTACGCGGCGGTCTCGCGACGGCTCCTGGGGTCTGTGATCACTCCGGCGATGGTGTTCGTCACCGGCGGCATCGTCGCGAGCACGGACGCGCTGGGTTGGCTCGATCCGACGATCGGTAGCGAATCCGTCCGCTGGGTCGCCGAGGCGACCCTGACGGTTGTGCTCTTCTCGGACGCCTCGCGGATCGACCTCGCAGCGCTGCGCCACCAGTACGTGGTGCCTCTTCGCCTGCTCGCGGTCGGGCTGCCGCTGACGATCGTGGCAGGCGCTCTCGCAGGCGTCGCTGTGTTCGGACAGCTCGCGTTCATCGAGGCCGTCCTGCTTGCGATCGTTCTCGCCCCGACCGACGCTGCGCTCGGGCAGGCGGTCGTTACCGACCCCCGGATTCCGTCGCGCATCCGCCAAGGCCTCAATGTCGAGAGCGGGCTCAACGACGGCATCTGCGTCCCACTGCTCCTGATCGCGATCGCGATTGCCGAGGCGGACGAGGGCGCGATCGGACACGGCGCCGCGGTGCACCTTGTGCTCGAGGAGATCGGCTACGGAATCGTTGGAGGCGTGCTTGCGGGGCTCGCAGCGGCGGTCGTGGTCAGGCTGGGCGTCGCGCGACGACTCGTCGATCCGATTTGGCTGCAGGTCGTTCCGGTCGCAGGGGCCGCGCTCGCGTACGGACTGGCCGTGTGGATGGGTGGCAGTGGGTTCATCGCTGCCTTCGTCGGCGGGGCCGTCTTCGGAGGATTGCGCGGGGTGGTTGGAGGCGAGGTGACGCTCTTCCTCGAGGAGACCGGCGGCCTGCTCGGTGCAGTCACGTTCGTTCTCTTCGGCGCCGTCATGCTTGTACCGGCGCTCCACGACATCTCCGGCGCGGTCGTTCTCTATGCACTCCTGAGCTTGACCCTCGTCCGGATGGTTCCCGTTGCCGTGGCAATGATCGGGTCAGGTGCAAGGCCGCCGACGATCGCCTTCCTTGGCTGGTTCGGGCCGCGGGGATTGGCGTCGATCGTCTTCGCCGTGATCCTGGTAAAGGAAGCCAACCTCGCGCACGAGTCCGTCTTGCTGAACACGATTTTCCTCACCGTCGCACTTTCGGTGCTCCTACACGGCCTGACAGCCACCCCGCTCGCCCGCCGTTACGCAGCCTGGTTTACCGCCCACCCGCGCGACGCCGTGCCGGCGTTCGAAGCTGTGCCAACCCCGCACCAGCGGCCACATCGGTTGGCGGCTGGGAAGCGGCATGCCGATCGGGAGGCAGAGGACGCGTCGATACAGCCGGCGAGGTAGATGAAGGCTCGCTCACGCCCGCTCTGGGCAGATCCGGCCGAATCGCCTAAAGCTCGAAGCTAGATTCGCCGGCGCCGACCCCGCCCAGGTGTGACGGCCGCGGCCACTACCGCGGTCTTCGCGACCGGCGAAGGGCCAGGTGAAACGGCCTTGGCCACGACCGCGGTTCTCGCCACCGGGTGGCCGATGACGCCGACTCTTCCTACGCGTGCTGCTCTGAGTGGCATTTCAGTCTCCTTCGCTCGCAGCCGCTTCATCGGCCTCGATGGAGGCGATGATCGCCTGAATGGGAATCCGTCCGTTGGCGATGAGTTGGCCGCCCGAACGTCGCGCGGCCGATGCGAACGGAGCGGCCCAGAGGTTCTCCCAGATGAGCACTCCGGCGGTGCTCCCCGGCTCCATGGCAGCGGCCAGGTTCAGGACGTCGTCCTCGGCCAACAGCTCCGCCAGCTGCGCCTCGACTTTCTGTAGCTCTCCCAGCTCGGCGACATCGGAGAACTCCATCGGCTCGACGGTTCCGTCCTCGTTCTTGGTCAGGATCAGGATGTCGATCACGCGGATGGTTCCGGAGTCGACCAATGCGAGCAGCTCTTTGGCCATCTCGCCGGTGAAGTTGCTCGCCCCAGCGGGGAACTCCACCACGATGTAGTCGACGGGACCGAGTTCGTCCAACGGTCTGTCTGTCGTTACCTGAGCGGTCTCACTTGGTGCCATTCGAATCTCCTTTCGCTACTGGCGTCCCATCGCGACGCGCAGGCGTTCTTCCGGCGTGATCAGGTGGTCGGCGTCCTCGGCGTCCTCGCCGAGATCGATCTGCACCCAGTTGACCTTGCCCGTGAAGACGCTGTCCACGCTCTCGTAGTCGTCGCTGACGGCGGAACCGGTGTCGCGGCCGACGTCGGCCGTTTCGTCCGCCGAGAAGATCAGCGGCACGGTTGCCTCCACGCGGCCCTCACTCACCTGGTCGCCGTCGAGGTAGAGGGTGACGTTGCCGCCCTTTCCCGGGCCGCCGCCGTCGTAGGCGAACTCCATTCGCACCTGGTGCGTTCCGGGCGGAATCGTGGCGTCCCCGTCGACCGTGAACTGCTGGAGGCCGAGCAGGTTGTAGCAGTACTTCGGACGTCCATCCTTCGTATACAGGCTCCAGCCGGCGAAGGCGCCGCCCTGAGCGAGGATGACACCCTCGGCACCCGTCTCGGGCACGACGATCTCGGCCGTGACCGCGTGCGACTTGTTCTTGATGTTGAGAAGGCTGCTTTCGGTGAGGCGGCCCATGCCGCCGAAGAGCAGCTGCGAGTTTCCCTTCACGAGCTCCGGCCGGCCGACGAGCTCGGCGTTGAATCGCTCGATGCGGCGGTCGTCGAGCGGAAGCACGTTGTGCTTGCGGGCCTCGGCCAGCCAGAGCTGCTGCAGCTCGGCCAGCTTCTCGGGATTCTCCGCTGCCAGGTCGTGGGCCTGGCTCCAGTCGCCCGGCTCGTAGAGCTCCCAGACGTCGTCGTCGAACGGGGGCAGGGCTGGGCCCATGACCCAGGGTGTCGAGTGGCGGGTAACCCCAGTCCAGCCCTCGTGGTAGATGCCCCGGTTGCAAAACATCTCGAAGTACTGGGTGGTGCGGCGATCAGCCTCGTCTGCGTGGTCGAACGAGTA
>JBKOVW010000194.1:0-6276 GCA_046724095.1 Actinomycetota bacterium
CAGGCCGCTAGGCGCTTACGACCCGACGCTGCGAGGCCGAGCCGTTTACCCGCCGGAGACCTTCGGGGTCGCGTACTAGCGCACTCGTTGAGCGCTACGAGCAGTCGCGCGGCACGCGCGGCGGCTTTGCGTTCTTGTCGGTGTCGAAACCAGGCCACGGGCGAGTCCCTTTCCCCATCGGAACTCCGTTTCCTGCCCTTTAGTTACGCGCCTAGTTAGGGGGATTTTCTGCGTTCCTTTGTGTCGACCGGTCATTTCCGACGGTTGCACGGGCACAGCCGCGCAACCTGAAGAGGCAGGGCAAGCGCTGCCTTGGACGGGGGAGGGAGGCCGAAACCCGGGGAGTAAACTGGGTTCATGGCCGTCGTTGAGACTTCAGAACAGCATCAGGAGCTCATAGACGAGCTGATCGCGGACGTCTCCGCCTACAACCCGGACGTCGACCGCGATCTGATCAGCCGGGCCTTCCGCTTCGCTGCCGACGCCCACGAGGGGCAGCAGCGGCGCTCCGGGGAGGAGTTCGTCCTCCATCCGTGGGGCGCCGCCAAGATCTGCGCCCAGCTCCGGCTCGACGACGAGACGATCGCCGCGGCGCTGCTCCACGACGTCGTCGAAGACACCGACGTCGAGCTCGAGGAAGTCCGCGCCGAGTTCGGCGACGAGATCGCGAAGCTCGTAGAGGGCGTCACGAAGCTGACGCGCGTGCAGTTCCAGAGCCGCGAGCAGGCCGAGGCCGAGAACTACCGCAAGCTGATCATCGCCATGGCGGAGGACGTGCGCGTGATCCTGATCAAGCTCGCCGACCGCCTGCACAACCTGCGCGAGATCGAGTACCTCGGCAAGCAGAAGCAGGTGCAGAAGGCGAAGGAGACGCTCGAGGTGTATGCGCCGCTCGCGCACCGCCTCGGTATCCATGCGCTCAAGTGGGAGCTCGAGGACCTTGCATTCGAGACGCTGCACCCGCGGAAGTACGAGGAGATCAAGGCGATGGTCACCGAGCGGCGCGCCGACCGTGAGGGACACGTCTCCGAGGCGGCGCGCATCCTGCAGCTCGAGCTCGACAAGGTCGACATCCCCGCCGAGATCTCCGGGCGTGCGAAGCACTTCTATTCCATCTACGACAAGATGGCGAAGAAGGGCCGCGAGTTCAACGAGATCTACGACCTGACCGCGATGCGCGTGATCGTCGAGCGCTCCGCGGACGAGGGGACGCGCGACTGCTACGGCGCGCTCGGCTTGATCCATTCCCTGTGGAAGCCGATGCCCGGCCGCTTCAAGGACTACATCGCGATGCCGAAGTTCAACCGGTACCGCTCACTGCACACGACCGTGATCGGCCCGGAGGGGCGACCGCTCGAGATCCAGGTGCGCACGCGCGAAATGCACGAGGAGGCCGAGTACGGCATCGCGGCGCACTGGCGCTACAAGGGCAAGCGGCGCCAGCGGTCAGACGAGGCGTGGGAGACGTGGGTGCGCCAGCTGATGGAGGCGCAGCCGGAGACGATCGACGAGCCGAGTGAGTTCAAGCGCGCGTTCCTGAGCGATCTCGTCGACGACGAGGTGTACGTGTTCACGCCGAAGGGCGAGGTGAAGACGCTGCCGACCGGCGCGACGCCGATCGACTTCGCCTACGCAGTGCACACCGACGTCGGCCACCGAACCGTCGGCGCCAAGATCAACGGCCGGATCGTGCCGCTGCACTACCGCCTGAAGAACGGCGACTTCGTCGAGATCCTCACGTCAAAGGCCGGCCGCGGGCCGTCGCGCGACTGGCTGTCGCTTGCGGCGTCGTCGCGCGCGCGGAACAAGATCCGGCAGTGGTTCTCGCGCGAGACGCGCGAAGACCAGGAGCAGAAGGGACGCGAGTCGCTCGAGAGCGGGTTGAAGGCGGCGAAGCTCCCGTACCGCAAGCTGGCCGGCTCGGCGGTGCTCGCGGAGGTCATCCGCGACATGAACTTCAAGAAGGCCGAGGACTTCTACCTCGCGCTCGGCTCGGGCAAGGTCGGCGCGCAGGCGGTCGTGAACAAGGTGCTGCAGCGGCTGAAGACCGAGCAGGCGGCCGAGGAGGAGACCGTCCCGCTGAAGGCGCCGCGCGCGAAGCACGCCGTCGGCAGCGAGAATTACGGGATCAACGTGCACGGCGTCGACGACGTGCTCGTGCGCCTCGCGAAGTGCTGCACGCCGGTGCCGGGCGACGAGATCGTCGGCTACATCTCGATGGGCAAGGGGATCACCATTCACCGCGGCGACTGCCCGAACGTCAAGGCGCTCGCGCGCAACCCCGAGCGGTTCACGCCCGTCAGCTGGGACGGCGGCGCGTCGCAGAGCTTCCGCGTGCAGATCGCCGTCGACTCGTGGGACCGCCCGCGGCTGCTCGAGGACGTCGCCCGGACGTTCGCCGAGCACGGCGCGAACATCGTCTCGTACGGCGGAACCGTCGAGGATCAGATGGCCAAGAACTGGTACACGGCCGAGGTCGGCGACGTGAAGGAGCTGCGCGGATTGCTGACGGCTCTGCGCAACATCGAGGCCGTCTTCGACGCCTATCGCGTCACGCCCTCCTAGCTTCCCTCAGTTCTACGCACGATGTTGGTGCGACCAGCGTTGAACGCACGGATCCCTCCTCGGAGGGATCGTCACTCGAACGAGCGAGCTACCTCGTTCAAGGGATAGACCGCGGCCGGAATCTGATTACAACGAGTGCAAGGGGGAGAGGGCACCACTGCTGCGGCGCCCGTTCGTTCCGAGGACAACGGGCGGGCGCGCGGCATCTTTGGAGACTCGCTTCGCTCAGGTGAAGCGGTGCGCGCCGGTCGCGGCAACCGGCGCTGCGCGGGAACTCCCTGCAACGCGCCACATTCGTGCCAGGCACGAGACGTGTCTCACGGCGACCAGGCCTCGCCGCCCGTGTCCCACCCCACGAGGCAATAGGGAGCGAGCGCTTCGGCCGTCCGTTCGAGCGCCGCGCGCTGCTCCGGGGACACGTCGGGCGGCGCAACGCGCAACTCGGCGACCCGGGCGCCGTCGTACACGACCGGAACGTCGAACGTCTGCTCGGGAGGCGGCCCGGTCGCCGGCCCGAGCACCAGCGCCTCCTGCTCGACGAACGCGATGCCGGCCCAGTCGTACGCTTCGGCGAGCTCCGCGACGGCCGCGCGCAGGACGTCGTCGGCGTCGGTCACGACTCCAGCGCGTCTCCCTCGAAGCCGCGGATCGCGTCCCTGTAGCTCTCCGGAATCCGCGCCGCTTTCCGCTCGTCGAGATCGACGAGCACGAGCGTCTGCGTGGCGGTCACCATCAGGACGTCGTCGCGCGCGCGATACGCCGCCAGCTCGTACGTCGCGCTCGTACGCCCGATCTTGGCCATGCGCACGTACACCTCGATCAGATCGTCGAACACGGCCGGTGCGAAGTACTCGATCGTGCACGCACGCATGACGAACTCCTCGCCCTCGGCGCCGATATCCATGCCGAGCAGCCCGAGGTTGCGGTGGTACTCGACGCGCGCGAGGTCGAAGTAGGGGAGATACCGGCCGTAATAGACGATTCCCTGCGCGTCGGTGTCCGAGAACCCGACCCGCGTCTGCGCCGAGAACTTGAACGGCGGTTTTTCCTTCAGCTGCGGATCACCTCGAGCACCTCGTCGCGTTTCCGTTCCATCAGGTCGGGCGACAGCGCCTCGAGGTTCAGCCGCAGCAGCGGCTCGGTGTTCGAGGGACGGACGTTCATGTGCCAGTCCTCGGCGTCGACCGAGAGGCCGTCCAGATGCGAGACCTGTCCTTCGCCGCCGAAGCGCTCCTTCAACTCCTGCAGCTTCAGCGCAACGTCGCTGACCGGCGTGTTCAGCTCGCCGGTGATGAAGTAGCGGTCGCGGTACGGCCGGAGGATCTCCGAGAGCTTCTCGCCGCGCTTCGACACCAGCTCGAGCATGAGCAGGAACGGCACGACGCCGGAGTCGGCCTGCGAGAAGTCCCGGAAGTAATAGTGGCCCGACACCTCCCCGCCGAACACGGCGCCCTCCTCCCGCATGCGGTGCTTGAAGAACGCATGCCCGACGCGGTTGACGAGCGGCTCGCCGCCGGCGGCCCGGATCGTCTCCGGCACGGCCCAGCTCGCGCGGACGTCGTAGAGGATCTTCGCGCCGCGGTCCTTCTCGAGGATCGACTCGGCGAGCAGCGCCGTGACGAAGTCACCGGGGACGAACTCTCCCGTGTCGTCGACGAAGAAGCAGCGGTCGGCGTCGCCGTCGAACGCCACGCCCAGGTCGGCGTGCTCGGAGGTGACCTTCCCGACGATGAACTCGCGGTTCTCGGGCAGCAGCGGGTTCGGCTCGTGATTCGGAAACGAGCCGTCGGGCTCGAAGTAGTAGCGCACCGCGTCGATCGGCAGGCGTTCGAGCACGGGCGGCAGCATCACGCCCGCCATGCCGTTCGCCGCATCGATGACGACACGGAGAGGCTTGACCGCGTCGACGTCGATGAAGGAGAGGACGCGTTCGACGAAGCTCGGCCAGATGTCCTCCTCCGTCACCGTCCCGTTTCGCCCCGTCTCCTGCCTGGCATCTGACACGGCCCGGTCGCGGATGTCCAGAAGCCCCGAGTCGCCGCCGACCGGCAGCGCGCCGCGGCGCACGATCTTCATCCCGGTGTACTCCTTGGGGTTGTGCGACGCCGTCACGGCGATGCCACCGTCGAGCCCGAGCTCGCCGACGGCGAAATACACCATCTCCGTTCCGACCAGGCCCAGCTCGGCGACGTCCGCGCCGGCGTCGGCCACGCCGCGCACGACCGCCTCGGTCATCGCGGGCGACGACAGGCGCATGTCGTGACCGACCGCGATGCGGCGCGGCTCGAACTGCTCGACGTACGCGCGCCCGATCGCGTAGGCGCCCTCCTCGTCGAGCTCGTCGCGATAGATCCCGCGCACGTCATATGCCTTGAAGACCTTCGGGTCCAGCACCGACTCGATCGTATTCGGCCCGACCCGCGAGCGGCGCCATTGCAATCCCTTATCCGCCGCGGTTGACCGGGTGTCGTGCCCGGTGACGTGTTAGAACCGGCGCGCAGATCAGCCATGAGAGGGGGGAACGCCTTGAGCAAGCTCGCAGCACTGCTCGCCGCCTTCGCCGCGATCGCCATGACAGCTTCGGCGGCGACGGCGGCGCCCTGGACGTCGAGCGTGCCATTCACGAACACCGTCGTGAGCAGCCCCGTCGCCGGCGGCGGCTATCCCGTGCCGCCGGGCGCGACACGACCCGACCCGGGCACGTGCGGCCCGCAGGACCTGAACTCGAACCACTCGGAGTCATGGCTCGCGGTGAGGCCCGGCACCGAGGACATCGTCGGCGTCTCGAAGTTCTTCATCGGCAAGTGGAGCACGTTCTACGACTTCCACCTGGGAAGCTTCACGATCCAGAACGGCGCGGCCGTCGCGACGAACCAGGTTCAGGGATATGAGTGCACGACGGTCGGCACGCAGGCCATGCCGCCGAGCTGGACGAACAACACCGACCCCAACGCCGATTTCGACACGAAGGGGCGCGTGTACCAGACGACGCTGCCGTTCAACGCGTTCTGGGCCGGAGGCATGCACCCGAACGGCGAGATCGACGTCTCCTATTCCGACGACCTCGGCCGCCATTGGGTCAAAGGGAACGGCGGCGTCGCGCTCGACAACACCAACAACCAGAACAGCGTCACGCTCGGCCATGTCGAGGACAAGCAGTGGATCGCCGTGAACCACATCGTCGGCAACGTCAACCAGGATCATGTCTACGCGATGTGGACGACGTTCAACGGCGCGAACGGGAACGGCAAGATCATGGTCGCCGTCTCGCGCGATCGCGGCGCGACGTTCTCCAAGGCCGTGCAGCTGACGACGCCGTCCGAGACGACGCCCGGAAACACGTACGTCTATCCGTCGATCGGCCCGGAAGGGACGGTCTACGTCGCCTTCGTCGGCGGGTTCGACCTGAACAAGAACAAGGTCGGTCATGTGTACGTGACGAAGTCGACCGACGACGGCCGCACCTGGACGCCGTTCGTCGTGGCGGCGAGCCCGATCGAGAACCCGAACGGCAGCTTCGCGAACACGAACTTCCGGGACGGCATCATCGAGAACTTCGCCGCGAGCCCGACGCACCCCGGTCATGCGTATCTGGTCTATGAGAACTGGGACCCCGCGGCCGGGACGTCGGACGTCTACCTCACCCAGACCGCCGACGGCGGCTTCACCTGGTCGGATCCGCAGCTCGTGAACGACGACGCCGACACCGGC
>JBKOVW010000217.1:0-9913 GCA_046724095.1 Actinomycetota bacterium
CACCCGGGCCCGCTTCTTTTTCTCGCGCGAAAGCTGCGCTTTCGCGCGAAAAGACACACTCACGGAAGAAAGCGGCTTAGCGGCCCTTGCGAGGCATCTCAAGCCACACCCGTGCCACACCGCCACGGGCTTGATCCTCGATCAGAACGTGCGCAAATAAGGTGTTGAGCGTCAGCTACTTCCCGCCGCGACGCGTGGGTGGTTTGTGATCGGTGGCTTCGGGGCGTACTGTGATTTCTCGGCAGACACTCGTCCGAGACAAAGGAGCGATTCCAGGCCAGTCGATAGGGGGCGGCTTCGACCTTGCTGGTGCGGTGGTGCCAGGAGACTGAGCCCTCGTGGCTTCACCTCGTCGCGTTTTCACTCTTCAGTCCGAGCGAGAGAGGAGAGGCACGATGAGCAAACTCAAGTTCGCTGTTGCCGCGCTGCTCGTCGCGATCGGCGTGTCAACCGTTGCGGTATTCGCTTCCACAAGCGGTTCTTCGAACCGTGCCAAGCCGGTGAGGATCGAGGTGTTTGCGCCCGAGCGGGGCGCCAACGCGGGCGCTAACGGGTTCGGCTGGTTCGTCGACATGGAAGTCGACTTCCTGGGCATGAACCTTCACCAGGCTGGATTCAGTGGTTTGCAACTGACCGGGCCTGGAGTGCACAACAACGTTCCGCCGTTCCCCGGCGCCTTCTCGACGGGCCATGACGACCGCCTGCCCGGACTAGTGGTTCTTACATCCACAACCAACAACACCCTTCCGGGCTTCTCCGGCCCAGGCACTAACCTGGCCAACCTGTTCAATCTCACCGGCATCACCAACCGGGATGACAAAGAGACCGAGCTGTGGGACACCTGGATCGTTGGTGCGGCCATCGCCGGTCAGAATGTCGACACCACGCTTACGGTCGCGGTCGTCGACGACCTCAATCAGGACGGCGTCTTCAATGATGCGCCGAATGTGGTCCCCGATCTGAACAACGACGGGCGCGTCGACGCACAAGACCTCGATCTGCTCGGGGTCGCGTCCAAGATCGTAACCGTGCCGTTCCGGATCAACGGCGCACCGGCCGCACCCTGATGCGCGATGCGAAGGCGCGCCGTCCCCGTGGCAGCGCGCCGCTCCTATCCAGCCATTGGTCATCTGCGAACTAAGCCTTGGTGCCCTAGTCGCCAACAAGGACGTGCGAGTACGTGTCGAGCGTCAGGCTCTTGCGGCTGTGGCCGACCTGCGCCGAGATCTCCGTGATCGGGACGCCCTCGCGAACCTTCACCGAGATGAAGCGGTGGCGGAGATCGTGCGGCGAGTAGGAGGCGATCCCGGCGTTCTTGCAAGCGTTCCGCATCGCGTTGCCGACCGTCTGCCTGTTTGCTCCGGGAAAGACGCGGCGCTCCGCCGTCCGGTCGTCCGGCGGACACGCCTGCTCGATCTCTTCCATCAGCCACTCGGGAACCCGGCACCCACCCGCGCGCCGCGTTCGTCTTCCCGGAACTGATCCTCAGTCGAAGGTTCGTACGATCGACGTCGCCCCACTCGGTAGTTCCGCACGGAGAGCGGCGACAGTTCTTGCGGCTACGGAGGCGGGGTGCTAGCCGTTTCGCGCGAATTGGGGTTACGGCGCTTCGCGCGAAACGCGTGCGAGCTGAGCTCGCACGCTCTTTGCTCGTTGGCGATTGGCTGGAACCGTCCGTGGGCCGGTGCCTTCGGCCTCGGCGCACGGATCAGGTCGGCCCTCGGGGCTAGGCTGGATTCCCATGGCTTCTCGGCTTGAGGATCAGCTCAAAGGGCTGCCCGCGCGGCCGGGGGTGTACCTCTTCCGTGACCGGGGCGGGGACGTCCTTTACGTCGGTAAGGCGAAGTCCTTGCGGCCGCGGGTTCGCTCTTACTTCCAGCATGGGCTGGACACGCGTACGGCGATTCGGCAGCTTCCGGAGCGGGTCGCGGACGTCGAGGTGATCGTCACCCAGAACGAGGTGGAGGCGCTCCATCTGGAGCAGAACCTCGTCAAGCGGCACCGGCCGCCGTTCAACGTGCGGCTTCGCGACGACAAGTCCTTTCCGTACATCGCAGTCACGGTGGAGGACGAGTACCCGCGCGTGATGTTCACGCGCGAGCGCCACCGGCGCGGCGTCGTCTACTTCGGGCCGTACGCGAACGCGAAGAAGGTGCGCGAGACGCTCGACGTGCTCAACCGGGTCTTCCCGTACCGCCCCTGCGAGGGGCCGAAGCCGGGCCGCCACTCGGGGATCCCATGTCTCGACTACCACATCGACCGCTGCCTCGCGCCGTGCGTCGGCTATGTGTCGAAGGAAGGCTACCGCGCGATCATCGACCAGGTGATCGAGTTCCTCTCCGGCGAGACGGAGCCGATCCAGCGGCAGCTCGAGCAGAAGATGCGCAACGCGGCCGCCGGCGAACGGTTCGAGGAGGCGGCGCGGTACCGCAACCGCTTGCGCAGCGTCCAGCATCTCGCCGAGCGGCAGGCCGCCGATCGCCGCTCCGTCGGCACGATCGACGTGATCGGCTTTGCCGCCCAGGGCGACAGGGCGGTCATCCAGGTCTTTCCGCTGCGCGACGGGCGGCTGATCGACCGCTACTCGTTCCACCTCGAGAACGTGGGCGGCCAGGACATCACGACGGTGCTCGAGTCGTTCTGCCTCGAGTACTACGGATCCGCGCCCAGCGTGCCGCCGCAGATCGTCGTTCCGCGCGACGCCGGCGACCTGACGGCGCTGTCGGAGTTCCTCTCGGAGCGCCGCGGCGCGCGCGTCGAGGTGCGGGCGGCCGAGCGGGGGGAGAAGCGCCGGCTGCAGGAGCTCGCCGGCGAGAACGCGCGCCATGCGCTCGCGTCCGAGTCGCACCAGGCGGAGCTGAAGCGGCTGCGCCGCGTGGAGGCGCTCGAGGAGCTGCGCGAGGTGCTGAACCTCGAGGCGCTGCCGCTTCGGATCGAATGCTTCGACATCTCGACGGCGATGGGCCAGGACAACGTCGGCTCGATGGTCGTCTTCCAGGACGGCGTCGCGAAGAAAGCCCACTACCGCAAGTTCGGCGTGCGCGGGCAGGACGGGATGGACGACTTCGCGGCGATGGCGGAGGTCGTCTCACGGCGCTTCGCGCGGCTGTCCGACGTCACCGCCGAGGACTACGACGAGTCGTTCGCGGCGACGCCGAACCTCGTGGTGATCGACGGGGGCAAGGGACAGCTCTCGGCGGCGCTCGCCGCGATGCACAAGTTCGACCTCCCGCGTGTCGCGGTCGTCGCGCTCGCGAAGCGGATCGAAGAGGTCTTCGTCCCCGGCCGTCCGGACCCGATCCATCTGGATCCGCACTCGCCGGGCCTGCAGCTGCTGCAGCGGATCCGCGACGAGGCGCACCGGTTCGCCATCGGCTTTCACCGCCAGCGCCGTGACGAGCGGTCGTTCGCCTCGATCTTCGACGAGCTGGAGGGCGTCGGCCCCGCACGGCGCCGCGCGTTGCTGCAGCACTTCGGGTCGGCGGAGCGCTTCCTCGCGGCCTCGCAGGAGGAGCTCGAGGGCGTCCCCGGCGTCCCCGCCAAGACCGCGCGCTCGATCTACGCGCAGCTGCACAAAGCTGGTCGTCCCTAGCGCGCTTTCAGGTCAGCGGCGCAGCTGAAGCCGGCCCGCGTAGTCCCTCGTTCGAGTCACTCGCGCAAGCGATCCCCCCTGGGGCCCGGCACGCCGATAGGTCACGTGCCGCAATGGAAGGCCGCACCCTAACCTCGCTCGCGCAGCCGACGCGCGTCTCGTCGGGTCTCGGAACCCGGCTCCGACAGCTGCGCGTCGCAGCGGGCCTGACGCAGTCGGATCTGGCCGGCGAGCGGTTCTCGAAGGAGTACGTCAGCCAGATCGAGCGCGGCAAGACCCGCCCGACGCCGCAGACGCTCGCCTGGATCGCCGAGCGGCTCGGCGTCGACAGCTCGTACCTCGAGACCGGGCAGACCTGGGACGAGTACGCCGAGGTCGAGGCCGCCGTGACGCGGGCCGAGGCCGCGGTCGAGGGAGAGCGTTTCGCCGAGGTGCTCGAGGCGCTCGAGGGGATCAAACATTCGCCGGAGGCGCGCGAGCTCGAGTTCCGCGCGCTGCTGGCCGAGAGCTGGGCTCGCATGTCGCAGGGCGAGCTCCGGCCCGGGCTCGACCTGCTAGCGCGCGCGCGCGAGCTCTCCGAGGACGCGGTCTTCTCCGACGTCGAGCGGGCGGACGTCCTCTACAGGATGGGGGTCTGCCGCTACAAGCTCACCTCGATCAACACGGCGATCACGCTGCTGAGCGAGGCGCTCGACCTGGCCGACCGCACCGACCTGCCGTGCGACCGGCTGCGCTCGCACATCCTCGAGTGGCGCTCGCGCTGCGCGCGCCGCCAACGCGACTTCGCGGCTGCGCGCGAGGACATCGAGCGGGCGCTCGAGCTCGCCGACCGCATCGACGACACCCTCACGGTCGCGCACGTCACCTTCCAGGCGTCGCTCGTCGCCGAGCGCGACGGGCAGTGGCTGCGCGCACGCGCACTCGCCGAGCGCGCGAAGGAGCTCTACGAGTCCCACGGCGACCGCAAGAACGTCGGCCGTCTCCTCAACAACCTCGGCGGTCTCAACTACCTGCTGGGCAAGCCGGACGACGCCGTCGACTACCTCAAGCGGGCGTTCTCGGTCGCGCTCGAGGTCGGCAGCGAGCCGGACGCCGCGCAGGCGGTTTCGTCGCTCGCGCAGGTGCACCTCGGCGCGGGCGAGTGGGAGCTGGCGGCAGAGCAGGCGCGCCACGCGCTCGAGCTGCTCGAGGGCCGGCCCGACTTCCTCGACGAGGCGGGCAACGCGCTGATCGTGCTCGGGCGCGCCCTGATGGAGCAGGAGCGCTTCGACGATGCGCACCAGGCTTTCGCCGAGGCCGAGCTCAATCTCTCACAGCTTTCCTCTGCCAGCCACCGTGCGGTTGCCTGGACTGCCCAGGGCGACCTCGCATCGCGACGCGGCGACGACCGCGCCGCGGCGGCGCTCTACCGCCGGGCGGCAGAAGCACTCCAGGACGTCAGGTTCTAGGAAGGGAGGTGATCAAGATGCTGCGGAAGATGTTCTCGCTGGGAGCTCTCGTCGTGGTCGCCGTGACGTTTGGCGTCGCCAATGCGTCGGCCGCTCCGAAGAAGCCCGGCTCGCCGGCTGTCTCGAACAGCCACGGTGCGTGGACGGACGGTTTCTCGGACGGTCGCGACTAGCGGCCGTCCGAAACCTTCACCTCCGCCGGCTTCGTTCCGGCGCGGTCGGCTTCGGCCTGCCGGCGCACCCGTAGCGTGCCCGTCATCAGAAGGATCGCGGTGAAGCCGACGAGCGCGTTGACGATGATCAGCGTGACGCGCATGCCCACGCTGAAGCTGAGCGCAAGGCTCTTGGTCGTGACGTTCCGGAAGATGTAGACGAGCAGGCCCTGCTCGGTGCCGATCCCGGCAGGGCTGATCGGGAGGACCGTCGCGAGGCTTTGGCTCACCTGCACGAGCAGCGCGTTGTGCAAGGTCGCGGGAATGTGGAACGCGCGCAGGAAGAAGAAGACGGTGACGAGCCTGAGCGTCCAGTCGAGCAACTGCCACGGCACGACGCGCGTGAAGTAGTAGTTGCGGTCGGCGACGGCGGCGAATCCCTGCGCGACCTTCGCCCTGAACTCCTCCACCCGTTCGGCGATCCAGGCGACGAGTGCCGCGCCGAAGAGGAGGAGCAGGAGGAAGAGGATCAGCCCTGCCGTCGGGTGCCGGAAGGCCCAGCCGTAGTCCAGTGAGGGGAGCTTCGGGCTCTTGATCACGTCGATGCCCGGCAGGACGTGCTGCGTCAGCGCCCAGGCGATGAAGCAGCCGGCGATCACCATGTCGAAGAGCGTCTGCAGCAGCGACGTCGAGACGAGCGTCGTGTACGTCGCGTGCTCGATCCGGCGCTTCGCGAGGAAGAGCCGCACCACGTCGCCGCCGCGCGCGGGGACGATCGCATTGACGCCCGTGCCCGCGACGTACGCCCCGAACATGGTGCGCCAGCGGACGCGTTCGCGCGGGTACGCCGCGCGGACGATGTTCGTCCACGCGCGGGAGACGGCGGCGAGCTTGCCGAGCTGCGCGAGGACTCCCAGGGCGAGCCACTTCCACTCGACCGCCGCCAGATGGCTGGAGAAGACCCCGATCGCGTGAAGGACGGAGTGGATCACCGTCTCAGTGTGGCCATTCCCGCGCTAGAAGTCGCCAAGGCGCCGCTTGCGGCGCCGACCTAGAGGAGCCGCGGGCTTGGCCCGCGGCTCCGTCTGCCGTACACCACTAGGACCGGGTGCGCCGCCCTTTCCTCAGAAATCGCCGCCACCACCCCCACCGCCGCCGAAGTCGCCGCCGCCGAAGTCCATGCCGCCGCCGAAGTCGCTGCCGCCGCCGCCGCCCCAGCCGCCGAAGCCGCCGGGCACGCCCGAGCCGCCCCAGCTGCCGTAGCCCCAGCCGCCGTAGGCGCCGCCGAGCAGCTCGCCGACGAACAGGCCCGAGAGGAAGCCGGTGCCGCCGAACGGCATGAAGTAGCCGCCTGCCCACGGGCCGAAGTACGGCGGCGCGTTCCAGTAGGGGACGCGGCGGCCGCCGGCGACGACCTCGCGTGACGCAGGCTCCTCGCCTCGTTCGACCGCCTGGGCGTCGGCCTCGCAGGCGGGCACCTTCCGCGGCGCGCCGCCCGGAGGTGCCCACTCGACATCGCGGGTCGACGGGCCGTGGCGGGGGTCGAAGAAGCACGGCGGCCGGCGCTCCGGCGGTTGCTTGCCGGCGAGCAGAGCCGCTGCCGCGGACATGTGGTAGCGCCCTTCCTCGAGCGAGCTCGCGACTGCCTCGAGCTCCTTCGTGCGCTGCGCGCGGTCGAATGCGCCGCTCGCCTTGTCGTAGTCCGCGAGCGCCTCGTCGTACTCGCGCTTCGCCTGCGCGTTCGACTCGACCGGCTGCTCGAGCTTCTGGACGTCGTCCGCGAGCGCGATCAAGTCGTCGTGCGCCGCGGCCTTCACCTCGGCGAGCTGCGCCTGGTCGCGGCGGCGGCTCTGGATCACGCGGAACGCGAGAAACGTCAGGCCGCCGAGGACGAGCAGGCCGATCAGGATGCCGCCGCCTGTTCCGGGCTGGTTGCCGGTGCCGCCGGGCGCGCCTCCGCTCTGGCGTGCGGCGGCGACGCGGTGGACGAAGTCGATCAGCGTGGGGGTGACGCCCTCGCCGCGGTGCGCGTTCAGCGCCTCGGTCGCGAGCTCTCCGGCAACGCCCTGCGCCAGGACGCCTTCGCTGCCGGCGCGGAAGTGGCGACCGACGACGACAGCGTATGTCCCTTGTCGGCCCAGGCCGTCGTGGAGCGCCTGCAGCACGCCGTCGGGATTCCCGCCGGTCTCGTTCTCCGCGGCGGCGGGCAGGATCGCGATGTACAGCGGCCCGGCGCCCGACGAGTCGATCGCGCTGCGGATGCGGTCCTGCTCGGCGCTCCCGATCGCGAGCTCCGCGTCCGGGTCGACGTAGACGGGGTTCGTCTGCAGCGCTGCGACGGCCGCGTCGATGCGTTCGCCGGCGCGCGCCTGCGTGCCCAGCGCCAGTGCCGCCGCGACGGCGACGGCCAGCGCGACGGTTCGTTTCACGGTGCTAGATCGCGCCGCGCCCGTCGTCGGGCGTCATGAACGGGTAGCGGTAGTCCGTCGGCGGCACGAACGTCTCCTTGATCGTGCGCGGGCTGACCCAGCGGATCAGGTTCCACATCGAGCCGGCCTTGTCGTTCGTCCCGGACGCGCGGGCACCGCCGAAGGGCTGCTGGCCGACGACTGCGCCGGTGGGCTTGTCGTTGACGTAGAAGTTGCCCGCCGCGTAGCGGAGCTTCTCGTCGGCGACCTCGAGCGCCTCGCGCTCGCGCGCGAACACGGCGCCCGTGAGGCCGTACGGCGCGCCCTTGTCGACGAGCTCGAGCGTCTCGTCGTACTTCGACTCCGGATAGACGTAGGCGGTCACGACGGGGCCGAAGAGCTCCTCCTTCATCGTGCGGAAGTCCGGGTCGGTTGTCTCGAGCACGGTCGGCTCGACGAACCAGCCGTCCGAGTCGTCGTAGCCGCCGCCGACCAGCACGTTCACCTTGTCGGTGGCCTTCGCCTCGTCGATCGCCTCTTTCTGCGTGCGGAACGAGCCGGCGTCGATGACCGCGCCCATGAAGTTGCCGAAGTCCGCGACGTCGCCGACGCGGATCGTGGAGACGTCTTCGACGACGCGGTCGCGAATCTCCGGCCAGAGGTTGGCGGGCGCGAAGATGCGGGACGCCGCCGAGCATTTCTGCCCCTGGTACTCGAAGCTGCCACGGACGATCGCGGTCGCGACGGCCTCGGCGTCGGCGGACGGGTGCGCGACGATGAAGTCCTTGCCGCCGGTCTCGCCGACGATGCGCGGGTAGTTGCGGTAGTTCGCGATGTTGGCGCCGATCGTCTTCCACATCGACTGGAACACGGGCGTCGAGCCGGTGAAGTGCACGCCGGCGAGATGGGGGCTCGCGAGGGCGGGGTCGCCGATCTCCGCGCCGGAGCCGTAGACGAGGTTGATCACTCCCGGCGGCAGCCCCGCCTCCTCGAACAGCTTCATGAGGAAGTGCGCCGAGTAGGCCGCGGTCGATGCCGGCTTCCAGATGACGGTGTTCCCCATCAGCGCCGCGCTGCCGGGGAGGTTGCCGCCGATCGCCGTGAAGTTGAACGGTGTCACCGCGAAGACGAAGCCCTCGAGCGGCCGGTACTCCATCCGGTTCCACACACCGGGGCTCGAGCGCGGCTGCTCGGCGTAGATCCGCAGCATGAACTCGACGTTGAAGCGGAAGAAGTCGGTGAGCTCGCAGGCGGCGTCGATCTCCGCCTGATGGACCGTCTTCGACTGCCCGAGCATCGTCGCGGCGTTGAGCGTGGCTCGCCACGGGCCCGACAGCAGGTCGGCGGCGCGGAGGAAGACGGCGGCGCGCTCCTCCCACGGGGTGCGGTGCCAGTCCTCCCACGCGTCGGCCGCGGCGTTGACGGCCTGGTCGACGTGCGTGGCGGTGCCCTTGTGCACGGTGGCGAGGACGTGCTTGCGGTCGTGCGGCATGACCGCTTCGAACGTCTCGCCGCTGCGGATCTCCTTGCCGCCGATGACGAGCGGGATCTCGATCTGGTCGGAGCGCATCGCCTCGAGGCGGACGCGGAGCTCCTCGCGCTCCGGCGATCCCGGCGCGTAGTCCTTGACGGGCTCGTTCTGCGGGGCCGGCGGGCGGAAAAGGCCTGGAGCGGTGGACATCGGAGGCGATTGTAGGCTTGGTCGCGGTGTCTGTGACGTGCGTCTCGTACGCGGCTGAAGGCTGGGGCGTGGGGGAGGTGTGGCATGAGCGCGCCAGGCTCGTCTGGCACGAGCTACCGCGCCCGCGCGCCCAGGGCGCTTCTCCAGGTACACGCGCGCGTGCGCGCGGGCGCGCGCGTGAAACCCCCACCCAGGGTGGGGTGGTCGACCCACCGCCCTCGCGGCCGACGATAGCGGCGAAACGAGCGCGCGTCCGTGACCGGTCCGCCCCGGAAGTCGAACGACTAGTCCACAGGTTCCGCGCCTACTTCGACGGCGACGCGGTGGAGTTCGCCGACGTCGCGATCGACGACGAGGGCTGGACCGCCTTCCAGCGTGACGTCGTCTCGGCGATGCGGCGCGTGCCGTACGGCGAGGTCGTCTCGTACTCGGACCTCGCGCGACTCGCCGGCCACCCGCGCGCGCAGCGCGCGGCCGGGACCGTCTGCGCGCGGAACCGCTTTCCGCTCGTCGTCCCGTGCCACCGCATCGTCTCCGCCGACGGGCTCGGTTCCTATCCCGGCCTCGGCCTCGACTACAAGCGACGGATGCTCGCGCTCGAAGGTGTCACTCTCTGAGGATCTCCGCCACGA
>JBKOVW010000168.1:0-10994 GCA_046724095.1 Actinomycetota bacterium
GCGGGAAGCCCTCGCCGAGCACGATGCCGGCCAGGAGCGCGATCAGAAGCGGGCCGAGGTTGACGAGCATGGCCGCGGTCCCCGCGTCGACGCGCCGTTCCGCCTCGTTCAGCGTGATGTTGTAGAGCGCGAACCAGAACACGCCGCAGAAGGCGATCGCGGGCACGTCACGCGCTGCCGGCAGCGGCTCGCGCCGCAGTGCGACGAGCACGCTGAGAGCGACGCTCGCGATCGCGAGCCGCCCGAGCGCAAGCGCTTCGGGCGACAGCTGGCGCGAAGCGGAGCGGATGGCGACGAATGCGGACGCCCAGAGCGTGACGGTGACCAGAGCCGCCGCGAGGGCCCGCACACATGCTCAAACGGCGCGGAGAGCCGTCGTGTGAGAAGGCGGGGGTAGGCTTGGCACATGGAAGCGAGCGGGGGCCGGACCGACGGCAAGGCGCCGCCCACTCCGCGAGGCTCGACGCCGCGCAAGACTCCGCCGCGGTTCCCGATCAGCCGCGGCTGGATCGTCTTCGCGCTCGTCCTCTTCGCCGTCAACTTCTACCTCGGGTCGCGCGCGACGCAGCCGCCGTCGCGCGTCCGCATCCCGTACAGCCCGTTCTTCCTGAACCAGGTCGACGCCGGACATGTCAAGGACATCACCTCGAAGGGCACGGCCATCCAGGGGACGTTCAGCCTGAAGCTGCGCTACGGAAAGTCGAAGCCGACCACCCGCTTCAAGACCGAAGTTCCGGCGTTCGCGAACACGGACACGCTCTCGGCGCTGCTGCAGAGGAAGAAGGTGGTCGTGAACGCGCAGCCGCTCGACACGGCGGCGCCGTGGTGGCAGAGCCTGCTGCTCGGGTTCGGCCCGACGATCCTCTTCGTGTTCCTGCTCTTCTGGCTGATGCGCCGGGCGGGCAGCGCGCAGAACCTGCTCGGCACGTTCGGGCGCTCACGCGCGCGGCGTTACGAGCCCTCGGGCGACCGCGTGACCTTCGCCGACGTCGCCGGCATCGACGAGGCGAAGCAGGAGCTCAGCGAGGTCGTCGACTTCCTCCGCAACCCGCAGAAGTACCGCAGGCTCGGCGGGCGCATCCCGCACGGCGTGCTGCTCTCGGGCCCGCCCGGCACCGGGAAGACGCTGCTCGCGCGCGCGGTTGCGGGCGAGGCCAACGCGCCGTTCTTCTCGCTCGCGGCGTCGGAGTTCGTCGAGGCGATCGTCGGCGTCGGCGCCTCGCGCGTGCGTGACCTGTTCAAGGAGGCGAAGGAGGCTGCACCCTCGATCATCTTCATCGACGAGCTCGACGCGATCGGCCGCTCCCGCACGTCGGGCGTCGCCGGCTTCAGCGGTGGGAACGACGAGCGCGAGCAGACGCTGAACCAGATCCTGACGGAGATGGACGGCTTCGACTCCGCCACGAGCGTGATCGTGATCGGCGCGACCAACCGGCCGGACGTCCTCGATCAGGCGCTGCTGCGTCCGGGGCGCTTCGATCGCCGCGTCGCCGTGCAGCCGCCCGACCGAAAAGGCCGCGAGGCGATCCTGAAGGTCCACACGCGCAGCGTCCCGCTCGGGCCCGACGTCGATCTCGGCCGCATCGCTGCGACGACCCCGGGCATGGTCGGCGCCGACCTCGCCAATCTCGTCAACGAGGCTGCGCTGCTGGCCGCGCGCCGCGATCATCGCGTCGTCGCGGAGGCGGACTTCACCGACGCGCTCGAGCGGATCGTCCTCGGCGCCGAGCGGCAGGTGATGATCACCGACAAGGACCGTCGCCTGACCGCGTACCACGAGGGCGGGCACGCGATCGTCGGCATGCTCACCGAGGGGGCGGACCCCGTGCGCAAGGTCTCGATCATCCCGCGCGGGCTCGCGCTGGGCGTGACGTTCGCCGCGCCGGAGAGCGACCGCTTCAACTACCGCGAGCCCGAAGTGCAGGCGAAGATCAAGGTCGCGCTCGGTGGTCGCGCTGCGGAGCAGGTCGTCTTCGGAGAGACGAGCACCGGCGCGGAGTCCGACATCCAGCAGCTGACGGAGATCGCGCGCCAGATGGTCGGGAGGTGGGGGATGAGCGACACGATCGGCCCGGTCGCAGTCATCCCGCGCGACGGGTCGGGGCCGCTGCTGCCGGGGGTCGCCGAAGTGTCGCAGGAGACGCAGAAGCTGGTCGACGTCGAGGTGCGGCGCATCGTCGACGAAGCCCACCAGGAGGTCGTCGCGCTGCTCAGAGAGAATCGCGACAAGCTCGACTCGCTCGCGAACGCGCTGCTCGAGCACGAGACGCTCGACGAGGACGACGCCTACGCCGCGGCCGGCGTCGAGCGCGGCGAGCGCGAGCTCATCGACGTGACCTAAGGCGCCCTCTTGGGCGGCCGGTTTAACCAGAACGTTGGATCCGCGCGCTTCGCAGTGGCGAGGGAGCGGGCCTAGGCCGCAGTTTCGGCGAGCTCTTCCGAGATGCGGCGCATGCGCGTCTCGCGCTTCGCGAAGGCGGCGACGACGAGCGGGTCGAACTGCTTGCCGGCCTGCGCGAGGATCTCGTCGGTCGCCTCTTCCCACGGCCGCGCCGGACGGTACGGCCGGTCGGTCGTCATCGCGTCCATCGCGTCGACGAGGGCAAAGATGCGGGCCGCGAGCGGGATCTGCTCGCCCGCGAGGCCGTCGGGATAGCCGGACCCGTCCCAGCGCTCGTGGTGCGAGCGCACGACGCTCAGCCCCGCCCCGTCGAGCAGCGTCACCTTGGCCAGCATTGCTTCGCCGAGAATCGTGTGCTGCTGCATGATCTGACGCTCCGCACCCGAGAGCGGCGCCTCCTTCTTCAGCACCGAGTCGGGGATCCCGACCTTGCCGAGGTCGTGCAGCAGGAAGCCGTACTCCAAGCTCGGGTCGTCGAGCAGGCGCGGGTCGACGCCGCGCACGAGCTCGGTCGCGTATCGCTGCACCCGGATCGCGTGCAGGCCGGTCACCGGGTCCTTGGCTTCGAGCGCCCCCGCCAGCGCGATCACGGTCTGGCGGTACGACTGCTGCAGCAGCCGACGCTGGCGCCGTTCGGTCGCCAGCAGCGCGCTGAGGTCGCGCGCGTACACGAGCAGCTGCTCGGCATCGTCGGCAGCCGGCTCGGCGCCGGCGAGCGTTCCCGGCTCACCGAGGTGGTCGAGGATCCCGACCAGCTCGATCGGGCTGAAGGGCTTGCGCAGCACCGCGTCGGCTCCGGCGTACGCGATCTCCGCGCGTGTGGCCTCGTGTCCGGTCAGCAGCAGCACGAACGGCGCCTCGTAGCGCGCGCTGTGCTTCAGCTCGCGGCAGAACCGGAACCCGTCCATCCCCGGCAGCGCGACGTCGAGGATCACGATCGCAGGAAGCCAGAAGCGCGCGATCTGGGCGGCCTCTTCCGCCGATGACGCCTCCTCGATGACGAACTCGTCGAGGCCGAGCGTGGTCCGGAGCAGCATGCGCAGGCCGGGGTCGTCGTCGACGATGAGGATGCGGCGGCGCCCCGCCCCCGGCACCGTCTGACTCCTGGTCTGCTGCGGTCGCGTCATCGCCGAAAGTGGACGGAGGCCGCAGGCAACGCCCACTCACACTATGGACCAAGAGCCTTGGGGTGGCCAGAGGGGAAAACGGAGTGGCCACTCCGTTTTTTGCTACCGTGAGGTGGTGACCGCCACCGCCGCCACTCGCAGCGACGCTCTCCGGAATCGAGCCAAGCTCGTGGCCGCCGCGCGCGAGCTGTTCGCGAAGGAGGGTGTCGACGTTTCCGTCGAGGAGATCACGCGCCATGCCGGCGTCGGGATGGGAACCCTCTACCGCCATTTTCCGACGAAGGACGAGCTGATCGACGCCGTCCTCGAGGACGCTTTCGACGAGATCGTCGGTCTGGCGCAGGAAGCCGCCGCTACCGCGGACGCCTGGGCCGGGCTCACCGGCTTCTTCGAGCGGCTGCTCGAGCTGCACGCTCAGAACCGCGGCGTCAAGGACATCGTCGCGCTGCGCGGCCACGGCTCGCGCCGGGCCGAGGCGATGCGCGCGCGCCTGCGTCCGCTGCTCGCCCGGATCGTGGAGCGCGCACGCGAGCAGGGAACGCTGCGCGCGGACTTCACGCCGGACGATCTACCGCTCGTCTTCTGGACGGCCAACCGCGTCATCGAGCTGACGCAGGACGTCGCGCCGGCCTACTGGCGCCGCTATCTCGCGCTGCTGCTCGACGGCCTGCGTCCCGACGCAGCGACTCCGCTTCCCGAGCCGCCGCTCACGCGCGCGCAGCTGACCCGGGCGCTGGGGCGCCTGCACCGATGAGCGAGCGCCTGCACGGACGCGCGCTCGCGACGGTGTTCGCGGCGCTCATGCTCGGCATGTTCCTCGCTGCGCTCGACCAGACGATCGTCTCCACCGCGCTGCCGACGATCGTCGGCGACCTGGGCGGCCTCAACCACCTCTCGTGGGTCGTGACGTCGTATCTGCTCGCGTCGACCGTGTCGACGCCGCTCTACGGGAAGCTCGGCGACATGATGGGGCGCAAGCCCGTCTTCCTCGCGGCGATCCTCATCTTCCTGGCCGGCTCGATGCTCGCCGGCCTGTCGCAGTCGATGGGCCAGCTGATCGGCTTTCGCGCGCTGCAGGGCATCGGCGCCGGCGGCCTGATGGTCGGCGCGCAGGCGATCATCGCGGACATTGTCCCGCCGCGCGAGCGCGGCCGTTACATGGGCCTGATCGGCTCGGTCTTCGCGGTCGCGTCCGTTGCAGGCCCGCTGCTCGGCGGCTTCCTCGTCGACAGCCTCTCCTGGCGCTGGGTCTTCTACGTGAACCTGCCGGTCGGCGCGCTCGCCGTGTTGATCGTCGTCACGCGGCTGCACCTGCACACGCCGACTGTGCGGCACCAGATCGATGTGCTCGGGGCAGCGCTGCTGAGCGCCGGCGTCGCGTCGCTGATCCTGGTGACCACGTGGGGAGGCAGCCAGTACGCCTGGGGCTCGCCGACGATCGTCGGCCTCGCGATCGCGGGCGTGTTGCTGCTCGTGGCCTTCGTCTGGCAGGAGACGCGCGCGCCTGAGCCGATCCTGCCGCTCAAGCTCTTCCGGTCGCGTGTGTTCGCCGTCTCCAATGCGATGGCCTTCACGATCGGGATGGCGATGTTCGGCGCGATCGTGTTCATCCCGCTCTACCTGCAGCTCGTGTACGGAGCGAGCCCGACGAGCTCCGGCCTTCGGCTGCTGCCGCTGATGGCGGGGCTGCTGGTCGCAGCGATCGCTTCCGGCCGCATCATCAGCCGCATCGGCCGCTACAAGATCTTCCCGATCGTCGGCACGATCGTGCTCGTCGTCGGCATGTTCCTGCTGTCGCGGCTCGGGGTGGGAACGGCGCCGTGGCTTGCGTCCGTGTACATGGCGGTCGTGGGCGTCGGCATCGGGCTCGTCATGCAGGTGCTCGTGCTCGTCGTGCAGAACGACGTGGCGCCGCGCGACATCGGCGTCGCGACGTCGACGGCCACCTTCTTCCGCTCCGTCGGCGGCTCGTTCGGCGTCGCGATCTTCGGCGCGATCTTCGCAACCCGCTTGGCCGATCAGCTCGCTCAGCTGCCGCGAACCGTCACGGCCCGGCTCGGCAGCGGCGTGCATCTCCAGCCCGAGCAGGCGAAGCACCTGCCGCCGCTCGTGCACGCGGACTTCCTCCAGGCGTTCGCGCACTCGCTGCACGGCGTGTTCCTCTGGGGGATGGCGATTGCCGTCATTCCCGCCGTGCTCGCCTGGCTGCTGAAGGAGGTGCCGCTGCGCGCGACGCTCGCGCCGGTGGCGGAGGCCAGCAGCGAGGAGGCGCTCGCCGGCGCTACGCCGGAGGAGCGCCTACAGCAGCCAGCAGTTCGTCGAGCGGGCGCGGCACCTTAGCGAGGTCGAGCGCGTCGACGAGCAGCGGCGCGTAGCGGATCTTGCGGTTGCCGAGGAAGACGCGGAGCTGCTGCTCGATCGTGCGCGTCCGCTGGAACGGCTGCTTCTGCAGCGTACGGAACGAATGGAGCTCGCCCTGGTCCTCGATGATCTGCTCGATCTTCGCGGTGCCCAGCGACCGGATGAACTCGTCCTCGAGGTCGCTGTCGCACACGTAGACGCGATCGAGCGCGCGGGTGAACTCGCTTGCCTCGCCCAGGTCACAGAGGCCGGCGAGCCGCACTTCGCGTCCGTCGAGTGATGCGAGGAACCGTGGCAGCGCATGTGCGCCGCCGATCGCGACGATGTCGACGCCCTCGGCGGCGAGGTCGCGTCCGCGGCGCTGCGCAAGCTTCAGCAACGCGGCGCGATCGCTCGCACCTTCAACGAAGACGACGGTGGATGGCAGCTCTGGCATGGTCGAGGTACGCCGGGTCGTCGTGCAGGACGCAGCCGATGTTCCCCATCGTGCCGTACGCGTCCTACGAGACGTCGAGCCCTGAGAAGATGCGCGAGCATGTCGATCCTCGCCACAATCGGGAACACCCCGCTCGTGCGCCTGACGCGGTGTGCGCCCGCGAACGGCGCCGAGCTGTGGGTGAAGCTCGAGTACCGCAACCCGTCGGGCTCGATGAAGGACCGGATGGCCGTCGCGATGATCGAAGGTGCCGAGCGCGAGGGTCGGCTCAGCCGAGGCGACACCGTCGTCGAATACACCGGTGGCAGCACCGGCCCGGCGCTTGCGCTCGTCTGCCGCGCAAAGGGCTACCGCTGCCTGATCGTGATGGCGGACTGTTTCACCGAGGAGCGCTTCCAGCTCGTGCGTGCGCTCGGCGCCGAGCTCGACGTCGTCAAGTCGGTGGAGGGGCGACCCAAGGTGACGCCGAAGGACATCGACAACATGGTCGCGCGCGCGGGCGAGCTTGCTGCGCAGCCCGGCCACTACGCGACGGACCAGTTCAACAATCAGTATCCGGTGCCGGAATACCGCCAGACACTCGGGCGGGAGATCTGGGACCAGACGAAAGGCCGCGTGACGGCCTTCTGCCACGGGCTGGGCACCGCCGGCTCGGTGATCGGCGTCTCCGACGCGTTGAAGCCCCGCGGTGTGTTCATCCAGGCGCACGAGCCTGCAGGCTCCGCCGCGATCACGTCCGGCGGGTCCGGCTCGTTCGCGATGCAGGGGTGGGCCGGCTTCGTGATGCCTTTGTGGGACGAGTCGAAGGTCGACCACGTCGAGGCGATCGAGGACGACGAGGCGCTGGCGATGACGCTCCGGCTGGCGCAGGAGGAGGGCATCTTCGCCGGCATCTCGACCGGGGCGAACGTCGTCGGCGCACACCGTCTCGCCGAGCGGCTCGGCCCTGCCGCCGTGATCGTCACGCTCGCCGTCGACAGCGGGTTCAAGTACATGAGCGTGCCGCCGTACGCCTGACGGAAGAAAGTTCGGCGCGCGGTCGTCTTTCTGACTGACGGCCGTTTGAGCTCCAATAAGACCCAGACCCTGTTGCGCGTTCTCGCGGCGGTTCTCGCTGCGCTCTTGCCGCTCGTCGGTCTGGTCTCGCTGCTCCTTCGCTCGGAGCTCGACCCGCACATCGAGAACTACCGCGCGCACTTCGTCGTCTTCGGGTTCGTCGGCGCGCTCGCGTTCATCCTCGGCTACGCGGCGGGCGAGGCCGCGAACCGGCGCGGCGACGCGCGCGTGCTGCTCCTGTCGCTCGCGTTCATGGCGACCGGCGGCTTCCTCGGGCTGCACGCGGTCGGCACACAACAGGTCCTCTTCACGAAGGAGTACGACGGGTTCATGGTCGCGATCCCGGTCGGGCTCCTCGTCGCCGCCGTCTTCGCCCTGGCCTCGGCGTTCGTCGACGTGCGGCCGGCGCTCGGCGCCGCCCTCATCCGCAAGCGGTCACTACTGCGCATCGGCGTGCTCGTCTCGATGGCCGCCTGGTTCGTATGGACGGTCGCGGAGCTGCCGCCGCTCAGCGGAGCGAGCGGCGAGGCCGCGACCGACCGGCTCATCCTCGTCCTGGCAATCGCGGGCACGGTCATCTACGCCGTCAGTGCCGCGCGCTACTGGCTGATCTTCCGCCATCGGCGCAACCTGCTGACGGCGGCGATCATCGCGTGCTTCCTCCTGCTGTCCGAGGCCCTGATCGGCGTGGCGGTCACGGGCGAGCGCAAATGGCATGCGAGCTGGTGGGAGTGGCACGGGTTGATCGTGAGCGCGTACGTCATCGTCGGCTTCGCGGCGCAACGCGAATGGCGCGAGGAGCGCTTCCGGCACCTGTATCTCCCGAGCACGCGAGAGCGGCGCCAGGAGATCAGCGTGCTCTTCGGCGACCTCGTCGGCTTCACGGGCTTCGCGGAGCGTGCGACGCCGGCCGAGGTCGCGGCAGTCCTCAACGCCTACTGGGGCGTCGCTGCGCCGCTGCTGACGCGCCGCTACGGCGGCGAGGTGGAGAAGTTCATCGGCGACGGGATCGTCGCCGTCTTCAACGGACGCGGCGACCAGCCGGATCACGCAGTGCGCGCGGCGCGCGCGGCGCTTGCGTTGCAGGACCGCTTCGCCGACCTCGCTGCCCAGCGCCCCGACTGGCCGCGGATGCGCGTCGGCGTGAACAGCGGCGAGGCCGTCGTGAGCGAGATCGGCGGCGAGGGTCATGTCGCGTACCCGCTCGTCGGCGACACGGTGAACACCGGTGCGCGGCTGGAGAGCCTCGCTCCCGCAGGCGGCGTGCTGATCGGCGCCGAGACGTACGAGCGGCTTCCCGACGGCGCCGTGGTCGAGCAGCGTCCCGGCTTGCGCGTCAAGGGCAAGCGCGACGCGCTCGATGCGTACGTGCTCGTTGCGCTTCCCTGACGATCCTGTCGGCTCAGGGCGTCAGCGGGACATCTATGATGAAACCGCGCAAGCAACCCAAAGGAGCGAGATGCGCACAGCGTTCATGTCCATCGAGAGGGCCTCAGTGACCACCTTGGAGGGTATGACGCTTGCTTCGCAGAACGCTGAACTTGGGAATCGTTGCGCATGTAGACGCCGGTAAGACCACTCTCACCGAGCGGCTGCTGCACGCGGCCGGCGTGATCGACGAGGTCGGCAGCGTCGACAAAGGCACGACGCAGACCGACACGCTTCCGCTCGAGCAGCAGCGCGGCATCACGATCAAGTCCGCCGTCGTGTCGTTCGAGCTCGGCGATCTCACCATCAACCTGATCGACACGCCGGGCCACCCCGACTTCATCGCCGAGGTCGAGCGCGTCCTCAGCGTCCTGGACGGCGCCGTGCTCGTCGTCTCCGCCGTCGAGGGAGTGCAGCCGCAGACCCGTGTCCTGATGCGGGCGCTGCGGCGCCTGGGCATCCCGACGCTCATCTTCGTGAACAAGCTGGACCGCGCCGGTGCGGACTTCGAGCGCGTGGTGCGGGAGATCTCGGAGCGCCTGACACCGGCGGTCGCAGTTCCCGACGGCGACGTCGACGCACTCGTCGATCTGCTCGTGGAGCACGACGAGGAGCTGCTCGAGGCGTACGTCGACGGCGACGTGTCCGGACAGCGCGTGCACGACGCGCTCGTCGCGCAGTCGCGGCAAGCCCTCGTGTACCCGGTGCTGCGCGGGTCGGCGCTCAAAGGCGTCGGCATCGAAGCCGTCTCGCAGGCACTCGCCGAACTGCTGCCCGCGTCTGTCGGCGATCCGGAAGGCCCCGTGTCGGGCAGCGTCTTCAAAATCGAGCGCGGCACGGCGGGCGACAAGGTCGCGTACGTGCGCATGTTCTCGGGAACGCTCCGCACACGCGACGCCGTGCGCGAGGACAAGGTGACCGCGATCGCGGTGTTCGAGCAGGGCGACGCGGTCCAGCGGCCGGCCGTCAGCGGACGCCAGATCGCGAAGGTCTGGGGGCTGCACGACCACCGAATCGGCGACACGGTCGGCGAGCCGCCGCCGCGCACCCCGCAGCGCGAGTTTCCTCCACCCACGCTCCAGTCCGTCGTCGCCCCGCGCCGTCCGGACGACGCCCATCGCCTCCGGGTCGCGCTCGCGCAACTCGCCGAGCAGGACCCGCTGATCAACGTCCGCGACGAGCCGGAGCGCGAGCTGACCGTGTCGCTGTACGGCGAGGTGCAGCAGGAGGTGCTCGAGGCGACGCTGAGCGACGACTTCGGAGTCGACGCCGTCTTCCGCGACACAACCCCGATCTGTGTGGAACGTCCGCGCGGCAGCGGCGAAGCGCTCGAGATCCTCCACGGGCACTCGAACCCGTTCAACGCCGAGATCGGCCTGCAGATCGACCCAGCCCCGGCCGACTCTGGTGTCGAGTTCAGGCTCGACGTCGCCGCCCGCGACATTCCTCTGTACGTCTACAAGACGCGCGACGACTTCCGCGAGCAGATGGCGCGATACGTGCGCGGCGCGCTGCGCGAGGGCGTGCACGGGTGGGAGGTCGTCGACTGCGTCGTGACGATGACGCAGTGCGCGTACAGCATCGCCGACGGGCCGCCGTCGCGCCGCGGCCCGACGAGCACCGCCGCCGACTTCCGAAAGCTCACGCCGCTCGTGCTCCGGCAGGCGCTCGACCACGCCGGAACCGTCGTTTGCGAGCCGGTCGTGCGCGTGCGCCTCGAGGTCCCGACGCGCACGGTCGGCGCCGTGCTGCCCGCGCTGGCGCGGCTCCGCGCAGCCGTGGAGACGCCATCGCCGAGCGGCGAGCTGTCGACGATCGAGGCCGTGCTGCCGGTGACCAGCGCCGACGAGCTGCAGCGTGAGCTGCCGGGGTTGACGGGCGGCGAGGGGGTCGTCGAGTCGACGTTTGCCGGCTATCAGCCGGTCAGCGCTTCCGCTCGGTAGCCCTCTGTTTGCGGGCCGCCGACGAGGTGGACATCCCCACCTCGGTTGGCGGCCCGCACGTGTTCCAGCCTTCGCCTCTAGAAGCGCGCTGCGAACTGCCGGATGATCCCGTCGCTCAGCATGGCCGACATGTGGAGGATCTCGGCGCGCACCTGGTCGTACGCGGCAACGTCTGCTGCCCACTTTCCCTGCAGGCGCGCAACCGCTTCGTTCGTCGTGAGCGCCAGGTGCTGCTTCATCAT
>JBKOVW010000412.1:0-2081 GCA_046724095.1 Actinomycetota bacterium
ACTTCACGCAGTACATCGCGCGGGGCATCCTCGCGCAGCATTCGCCCGGTAGCGGCGGCGTCCCCTCAAGTTTCTTCGGCGTCCAGTCGATTCAACTCATCGAATAGTTAGCCGCTCAAGTCCTCAGGCCCTTCACACGAAAGAGAAAGGACTATGAACTACCGCGTCAAGAACATCGGCATCGCCGTCGCGCTGGCTGCCCTTGCCGCCATCCTGACGAGCGTTTACGTCGTCAACTACAAGCGCCACGTGCAGAACGGCGAGCACAAGATTCCGGTGTACGTCGCCGCCAAGGACATCCCGGCGGGCACGAGTGGCGCGGAAGTCATCGACCAGCACATGTTGAAGAAGGTGACGGTGCCGAAGAAGGCCATCGTCGCCGGTGCGATCTCGAGCCCCGAGCAGCTGTCGCAGTACATCGCGACGCAGGATGTCTACGAGGGCGAGCAGGTTTCCACGCGCCGCTTCGCTCCGCCGAAGGAGCAGGGCATCCGCGCGCAGATCAAGGGCACGCAGCGTGCGTACCAGGTCGAAGGTGACCAGCACCAGCTGATGGCCGGCACGCTGAAGGCCGGCGACCACGTCGACGTCGTGGCCACCTGGGGAATCAAGAACCCCGGGCAGGGCTCGAACAGCGAAGACGCAATTGTCAGCCGTGTTGTCGTCCGCGACCTGCTCGTGCTGACCCCGGCCGAGGCCGGCGCCGGCAGCTCCGCCGTGACCTCGTCCAGCCAGCAGTCGGCGTTCGTGCAGCTGCGGATGACCGACTGGCAGGCGCAGAAGATGATCTGGGTTCAGAAGAACAGCGTTGACAGCGGCGCCGGTTGGCACCTCGAGCTTCGCCCGCCGAACGGCTCGCTGGACAGCTCGAACACGTACATGGACTCAGCCCTGATGCTGTTCGACGGGCCCGGTAGGCGTCCGCCGGCGTGGGCTGCGAACTTCGGGAGGCCTCACTGATGTCCGGCACTGACACCACACAGCGCGAGCGCGTGCGGCTGTACGCGACCGGATCCTGCGAAGGGTTCGACAAGCTGCGCGACTCCCTCGCAAGCCATCCTGAGATCGAGCTGGTCGGCTCGAGCACCGACGTCGCAAGCGGCGCGGGTGCTCTGGCGGGCGGCCACCTCCAGGCCGTCCTGCACGCGACGCGCAGCGCGGTCTTCCCCGCCGACGAGATCAACTCGATCCGTGCGCATACGCCGGCGCCGATCCTGCTCGTTGCGTCCAGCGGCTCGGCAGGCCTGCTCGAGCAGGCGCTGGACGGCGACGTGACCGACGTCCTGCTCCTCCCGCAGCTCGTGGAGAACGTCGTCTTCGCGATCCGCAAGGCGACGCATGGCGGACGCCGGCACGCCGACTCGAACGGCGGCGGCCGTCACGGCAAGATCGTGACGGTGTTCTCGCCGAAGGGTGGGACGGGCAAGACCGTCACGGCGACGAACCTCGCCACCGCGTCAGCGAAGTTCGAGGGCCGCAAGACGCTGCTCCTCGACCTCGACCTCCAGTTCGGCGACGCCGCGATCATGATGGGCGTCGAGCCCGAGAAGACCATCTACGACCTGGTCGTCGCTCCGGGCGAGCTGGACTCCGAGAAGCTCGCGGGCTACACCACGAAGCACGCGTGCGGCCTGTCGGTGCTGCCTGCACCGCTGCGCCCAGAGGACGCGGAGCTCGTCACGGAGGCGAAGCTCGGCCGGCTGCTCGAGGTCGCGCGGGAGTCGTTCGACGTGATCGTCGTCGACACGTCCCCATTCTTCCACGGCCCGATGCTGGCCACGCTCGACCGGACGGACGAGCTGCTGCTCCTCTGCTCGCTCGACGTGCCGACGCTGAAGAACCTCCGCCTCGCACTGCAGACGCTCGACCTCCTGTCGTTCCCGAAGTCGCGCGTCAAGATCGTCCTCAACCGCTCGAACTCGAAGGTCGGCATGAAGCCCAACGAGGTCGAGGGCGCGCTGGGGATGAAGGTGCGCTTCGAAGTGCCGTCGGATCGCGCGGTCCCGCTGGCGGTCAACCGGGGCAACCCGGTCGTGATCGCCGAAGAGTCCGCCGACGTCTCGCGCGCCATCAAGTCGATG
>JBKOVW010000199.1:0-11202 GCA_046724095.1 Actinomycetota bacterium
CGTGAACTTGTACGTGTAGCCCTTCTTGTCGAGGATCCCCGAGCTGTGAACGTCGGCTCCGCCGCGGATCACATTCGAGCCGATCGGCGCGAAAACCTGAGCGACGTTGTAGGCGAACTTGGGCATGCCGTTGAACCAGAACGGCTTGCCGGCGGCGTCGGCGATGCCCGCGTAGCTGCTCTTGTCGTCCGCGGGAATGAAGATCTGAAACTCGCTCGCCTTGTGCGTGCCGAGGTAGGTCGCCGTGTGGAAGCCGTCACTCTTGAAGGTGACCTTGTCGCCGACGTGAACCTCGACCCGGCGCGGGAAGTAGAGGTTCGCGTCACCCGTCTCCGGCGCCCCCGCGGGCGCCGACTTCAGAAATCCCGGTCCCGCCCATACCGTGTAATTCGCAGCTCCTGCCTGCCCAGCAAATGCCAGGGCGGCGGCGGCGCTGATGCAGACCAGCAATAACCGTGCTCTCATGCAAAGCTCCTTATGTAGGTTTCGTAATCAGCCGTCCGCAGCACATCGCGCGCGACAAGAGCCGCTCAGAACGAACTGGCGAAACCCGTCTCCAGCCACGTCCCGCCGTTTGCCGCAGTACCTCGGACCGTGGTGAACGCTAGGACAGGCCGCAGCGGTTTTCAATAGGCCGTACGGCCCACGCGCGTGACCCACGCGCGTGACACATACGGTCATGACATTGAAGCCTGGTCATGACGGTCCTTACATCACACCCGGCACGCCTGTCATGACGTAACGACGGGACCCGGCCATTGCGCGCGAGATGAGGCTTAGGCTGCGCGGGGTTCCCCCCGGCGGCACGCGTCAAGTCCTGACCGGCGCTTCGTCACAACCGCTCTCTTCCGCCGTGAGGACGAGTCCTGCCGTCATGAACTCGCACGACGGGGATGCCCACCAACCACGTCCTGACGTTTCCCGCACGGCCTTGAACACCGCCAGGAACGGCGGTCGCGCCGAGCGTTGAGGTGATCTCGGGCGTGACGGGAACGCCGATAGCGCTCGACCTTAGGAGTCTGCCCTATCCGCGAGCAGGCTTTGAACCAGGGCCTGCAGCTCGTTCGGAGGGAGCGCCGCGATCCTCCCGAGACCGGCATAGAGGCTCTCCAGCTGCGCTTCGCTCATCGAGTCGAGATCAACGCCGGGCGTCTCGTCAACGGGCCTCGGCCTCTGAAGCCACCGCAACAAGATCTCGGCAGCGCGAGGGTCTGTGACTGCGCGTTCTCGCAACCCACGCTCGATATCGCTGTCGGAAGGCGGCTTGCGGTTACGACGCGTTGCGCGGCGCCCGGCGCAGGCCCGCGATCAGGATGTTGTTGGGCGGGGTAGTGTCGGCGATGGGTGGACGATTGGCGCGCGATCGGCTTCGAGCGTCTGCTGAGTGAGCGGTTCGACCTGCTCGTCGTCGGCGGTGGGATCGTGGGTGCCGGCGTCGCGGAGTTGGGAGCACGCCACGGGTTCAGGGTGGCGCTGGTCGAGCGAGACGACTTCGCGTCGGGGACTTCGAGTGCTTCCTCGAAGCTGGTGCACGGGGGCTTGCGCTATCTGCGGATGGGCGAGTTCGGTCTCGTGCGGCAGGCCCTGGGGGAGGTGCGCGTGCTGAGCGAGATCGTCGCTCCGCACCTCGTGCGGCGCCTGCGCTTCGTGCTTCCCATCTATCGTGGCGGACCGTACGGGCGGATCCCGATCCGTAGTGCGCTCTGGTCGTATGCCGGGCTGACGGGCGCCATCTCCGATCGTGGGCGCCTAGTTACGCCGGCTGCGGCGGCGGGGCTTGTCCCGCCGCTGCGACGCGACGGCTTGCGTGCCGCCGGGCTGTACCCGGATGCGCAGACCAACGACGCGCGCCTGTGCATCGCGAACCTTCGCTCAGCCGCGGAAGATGGTGCCGTCATCCTCAATCGCGCAGAGCTGATCGGCCTTGAGCGGGGACCGCTCGCGGTCGTACGGGACGGCATCGCCGGTGGCACGGTCGAGGTGGCGGTGGGCACCGTCGTCAACGCGTCGGGGCCGTGGGTCGACGAGGTCAGGCGGCTCGAGGACGTCTCTGTCGGCAGCTCGGTGAGGTTGAGCAAGGGCGCGCACTTGGTGCTCGAGCGGCGCGGGGATTGGGGCGCGGCGCTGACGATCCCGGTCGACAGGGCGCGCGTCGCGTTTGCTGTTCCCTGGCAGGGGATGCTCTTGCTGGGCACGACCGACACGCTCTTCGACGGCGACGCACGCGACGTGCGGCCGACCGACGCCGAC
This sequence comes from Actinomycetota bacterium, assembly GCA_046724095.1. Classification (GTDB taxonomy): domain Bacteria; phylum Actinomycetota; class Thermoleophilia; order Gaiellales; family Gaiellaceae; genus 3-1-20CM-4-69-9. The sequence goes on from JBKOVW010000199.1 coordinate 2,251, forward strand.
GAACGCCAGATCCTCGACGAGGTAGGGCTCGCGATCGACGCGGACGCGCTCGCCGCCCCTGTGCGCGCCCGCTTCGCCGGCGTCCGCGTCTTGCCGATAGGCGCCGGCGAGACCGCGCGGGCGCCGCGGGAGACGACGCTTTCGCGGGGCCGGCTGGGGATGCTCTCGGTCGCGGGCGGAAAGCTGACCACCTATCGGCGGATCGCCCTCGCCGTGCTCCACGCGCTCCGCTCGGACCTGGCGCTGCACCGCATCGACCGCCGGCCGCACCCGCTTGCGGGCGCGGGGGACCCGGACGCCGCCGCCGAGGCGCTTCGGCGCCGCCGTCCGGACATCGGGGCCTCGCTGGCGGCGCAGCTTGCGGCCACGTACGGGACGCTCGCGGAAGAGGTGGTCGCGTCCGGGCCGCTCGTGCCGCTCGCCGGCGGCGTCACGGAGGTCGTGGCGCAGGTGTTGTACGCGCGCGAACGGGAGTGGGCGCTCACCGCCGACGATGTTCTCCGGCGGCGGACGACGCTCGCGCTGACCGGGCGCGACTCCAACGCGGTTCGCGCCCGCGTCGAAACGTTGCTCGCCCCGTGATCCTCGCGATCGACCAGGGCACGACGGGAACGACCTGCGTCGTCGTGGACGAGGAGCTGCGCGTGCGCGGCCGCGGCTATCGCGAGCTCCGGCAACACTTCCCGCAGCCGGGATGGGTCGAGCACGACCCGTGGGAGATCTGGGCGACGGTAGTCGGGGCCGCGGAGGCAGCGGTGCACGCCGCAGGCGTGCTTCCGACCGATCTGCGCGCGATCGGGATCACGAACCAGCGCGAGACGACGCTGCTCTGGGAGCGCACGACCGGGCGGCCGGTCGACCGCGCGATCGTCTGGCAGGACAGGCGGACCGCCTCACGGTGCCGCGAGCTGCCGGCCGAGCTCATCCGCGCGCACACAGGTCTCATACCTGACCCGTACTTCTCGGCGACGAAACTCGAGTGGCTGCTCGCGCGCACCGACGCACGGCCGAGCGAGCTCGCCTTCGGCACCGTCGACGCCTGGCTCATCTGGCAGCTCACCGACGGCCGCGCGCACGCGACCGACCTGACGAACGCGTCGCGGACGATGTTGCTCGACCTCGCCTCGCTCGATTGGGACGACGAGCTGCTCGACTTGTTCGACATCGACCATGCGCTGCTGCCTCGCCTCGTCCGCTCGTCCGAGGTGGTCGGTGAGGCGAAACTACTTGGCGCGACGATGCCAATCGCGGGCATCGCCGGGGATCAGCAGGCGGCGCTCTTCGGGCATGGCTGTCACGAGCGCGGCGAGGCGAAGGCGACGTACGGGACAGGGAGCTTCGTCCTCGTCAACACCGGCGCCGCGCGCGAGCCGGCGCCGTCGGGCCTGCTTGAGACAGCCACGGCGACCGGCGGCTACGCGCTCGAGGGCGCCATCCTCTCGAGCGGGGCCGCGATTCAGTGGCTGCGTGACGGGCTCGGGATTCTGGACGACGCCGCCGAGAGCGAGACAATCGCGCGACAGGTCGAATCGACCGGCGGCGTCTACTTCGTCCCCGCCCTCACCGGGCTCGGCTCGCCGCACTGGAACGCGGACGCGCGCGGCCTCGTCTCCGGCATCACGCGCGGGACGACCGCCGCTCATCTCGTCCGGGCAGCGCTTGAGGCGATCGCTTTCCAGGTCGCGGACGCGCTCGACGCCCTTCCTGGTGGAGTGGCCTTGCTGCGCGCGGACGGCGGTGCGAGCAGCAACGGGTTCCTCATGCAATTCCAGGCCGACCTGCTCGGCTGCCCGGTCGAGATCGCCGCGGAACGCGAGACGACGGCGCTCGGCGCCGCCGCGCTCGCCGGGCTCACGATCGGACTCTGGCCCAACCTCGACGCGATCCGCGCCAGAGTCCGCCGCGGCGCAACCTACGAACCGACCGCCGACCGTGACCGCATCGCTGAACGCCGCGCCGAATGGGAGATCGCCGTTCGGCGCACGCTCCTCATGAGCTGACGCGATCGAACCACCTCGAGGCCCACGTCGAATCGACACACCAGCTACCGAGCGCGAGCATCTAGCAAAGGGACGTGTTGTTGCTGTTACACGCGTGCCGCGCGACCTCTAGAGGCGCAATTGTCTCCTAACGGTGCGCCCCAGCCTCGGCGTCCCCGTTCTCTGTGTGAGGTCGACTGCGCATGGTGGGCAGGGAGACGTCAGGCGGCGCGCCGTGTTGGACGCTCGGACGAACCGGGCACGGTCGCCGCTCGCAGAGGCAAGCCCTGCCGCAGGCGCAGGCGGTGATCGGCGGCCCGCGCGATCAGCAGGCAGATGACGGCGAGCGGCAACTCGACGACGAGGGCCTCGAAGAGGGCGACGACGAGTTCCGTCCGTGTCGACGAGGTGAGGACGTCGAACCACGCATCGACGAAAAGCAGCGTCGCGGCCGCAGCGCCTTCCAGCCAGGGCGATCGACGCCACGCCGTGATCGCGACGGTGAGCAAGAGCACTGCGAGCAACACGTCGAAGCCGGCCCACGCCACATCCCAGTGCGCCGCCTCGTGGCTGGACGGGAGCGCCACGGCGAGCAGCACGATCCGAGGGAGCATCAGCGCGGCGGCGAGCGCGAAGAGCGGAGCGACCCAACGCGCTGCCCGTCGCGACTCACTCCCGTTATCGACGACGCAGCGGCGGATTCTCTGCCCGCGCCGTCGCGCTGAGGCAGTTGGCTTCGCTACGTCTGCGCTCAACCGGCTCTTGTACGCGGGAATAGACTCTTCGTCCGCGGGGTGCCTGCCTCGTTACACCCGCCGGTCTAGAAGCCCTGTAGCTCCCCGGGCGACAGAGCCGATGGGTCATGTCTGGTCGGGTGCGAGGGCCGCCTGAAGCCGATCGAGGAACGGAACCTGCGCTGCCTTCAGCCTTCGGCGTGCCTCGTCGAGAGGGAACCACTCGACGCGGTCGATCTCGGGGAATGTCTGGATGTTGCCTGAGTGCGGTGGCCACTCCAAGTCGTAGGTGTTGCTCATCGCGGTCGATGGGTCGAGGTCTCCCTCAACTGCCCAACCCAGCACGAGCTTGCCCGACTTCTGTGTGATCTCTCCAAGTTCCATGAGCGGCTGGCCTGGGACTTGGTGTCCTGTTTCTTCTGCGAACTCTCGCCGAGCCACTGCCACGAGCTCCTCGCCGGGCTCCACCTCGCCCTTCGGGATCGTCCAGTGGCCGAGGTCCTTCTTGACCCAAAAAGGCCCGCCCTGATGCGCCAGAAGCACCTCCAAGCGTCCCTCCCGGCTGCGCCAGAGCAGGATGCCGGCACTCGTGCGCCCCGATTTGTCGGTCGTAGAACGCACCTCCTCGCCCTAGTCGGTGGAGCTAAACGCAGCAGCCTGGATACAACGTAGTCGACGAGCCCTGCCGCGCCAGAGCTCACTAGCTGGCCGCAGCCACAAACCGCGATCACGCAGCCACCGCCCGAACCGCACGGCCCAGAAGCGCGCGCGTTAGCAGGGCTTTCTCTCATCGGCTCGGAAGGATGACCAGCAGCCACACCATTCGGAGGTCAGACCCTGACGTCGCTTGCAACGAACTCGCACGCACTGAGGACAGCCAATGACCGCCGAGCTCGAAATCGCGAGCTCACAAGCAGCTCTAGCGGTGCGGCTGACAGACATGTGGGGCGGCGCCGACGCGTTACCGGCGCGGTGCCTTGCGATGACCGCGTTTCCTCGACAGAGGCGGTCAGTTGGTGCGCCAGCAACCTCTCGGTCGTGGATGACGCTGATCGCTTCCTGCAGCGCTGCGATCCTTCTGGGCTCGCTCGGGGGAGGAGCGCGGGGCTCCTCCCCCGAGAACCGGCGTGTGCTCAGGGTCAGGGGCTCGCGATCTTGGCGACCCCCTGCTGCTGGTAGTGGGCCGGATTGGAGCCGTCGTTGTACGTGCTTACGAAGGTCGAGACGTCGCTCGTCCCGTGGGTGATGTTGCCGAAGTAGTCGCCGATGAACGTCGTTTCGCCGGCTGGGCTGCCTGTATGGGGAGCGTTCAGCTGCGGGTCCCACGTGTGCTGCGTCAGCCGGACGTTGTGCCCTAGCGGCGCCAGCGTCGGCGTGTAGAACTGGATGCTTGCGTTGACGCAGTAGTTGGACGCCCCGTACGGCGGCACCGGCCCGGTGTAGTCCGGGTTCTGGGCTGCGCGGTCGAGCGCGATCCCGGCGGCCGCGGCCTCCGCGGTGCCGGCGGCCGGGCAGGGGAGGCGGCGGTCGTAGAAGTTGACGCTGACCGTCCCGTTGTCCGCCACCGCGAGGTTGGGCTGGAACTCGTCTACCGGGCTCGCGTTGTCGTTGACCTGGATCGGGGTTGTCCAGCCCGTGCCGCCGTCGTAGGAGGCCGTGAGCAGGATGTTGCCGATTCCGGCGCTGTAGTCCTCGTAGGCGATGTAGAGCGGATAGTGCCCCTGCGCGTCGAGGTGGTTCCCGACAGCGAACGTGTCGGTGATCCCGTCGCGGAAGGTCGTGTTCGGATAGATGAACGGCGGCAGCGTCGCGTTGTTGACCGGCGTGCTCACGACCGACCAGGTCTTGCCGCCGTCGGTGGAGCGATCGACGGAGATCGTCGTCGCGAAGGACTGGTGTGCCGGGTTCTCGTTCGTGATCGTCGTGTAGAGAACGCCGTCCGGGTCGACGTCGGGCAGCAGATACGTCACTCCCTGCGGGCTGTGCGGCGGCGACGGCAGCGGGATCGGCGCCGACCAGTCCGTATGTGTCCCGTCCGGCCGCGCGTCCGCATAGGAGACGAAGGGCGACGGCGTGAACGGCCCGGTGAAGACGGCCCACATCGCGTAGATCCGGTTGTAGTGCGGGCTGGCCGGATTCGTGTCGATCGTGATCCACTGCTTGTCCGGCTCGCGGCCGACGCTGTCGTAGGTGGCGACGAAGTCCGGGTGGCCGTTGTGCGTCGTGATCCACTGCGTCGCCGCAGTGGAGCCGTGCGGCCGCACCGAGACGGAGATCACCTCGGCCGGCTGCACCGGATTCGGCTCCTGCGATTTGCCGACGGTGAAGTTGTGGCTCCCGTCCGCGTTGTAGAAGAACTGGTACGGGAGGTTGAGCTGGTAGTAGTTGCCGAAGCCGTCGAACGCGCCGACCGGATCGGTGTTGTCGGTCCAGCCCTCGTAGCCGGGGATGTGACCCTGCACCGGCCAGGTAGTGCCACCGTCGAGCGACTCGTAGAAGCCGGTCAGGTGGTTGTACCCCTCGGCGCTGACGAACCACTTGACCGAGGCGATCAGGTGCAGCGGATTGGTCGGATCGACGCGGATGTCCGACTCGGAATGATCCTTGACCAGCTGCGGCGCGGCCGCAGGGTAGCCCGGGTTGCTTCCGAGCTGCGTCGCGTACGGTCCCGCAGCGCCGGTGTCCTCACCCGTGGTCGCGCCCGGACAGGCAGAGACGCCCGTATAGCCGTCGTTCGGCCCGTCGTTGAACGCGCTCGCATCGACCTCCGGCCGATAGCAGCTCACCCGCTGCGCCGTCGCGTCCACGTTCGTGACACCAAAGAGCTGGAAGCTCTGCGCGTACGCCGCGTCGGTCTGCGTCCCCTGCGGCACGTTGCCAACCCCGGCGTCGGCTCCGCCGGTCGTCGCCGCAGATGAGACCGACACAGCCCCAGAAGCGCCTGCCACCAGCGCTAATGAGATCAGCGGAAGAACAAGTCTTCCTTTCATCTACAACCCCCCTCTCTCTGGCGCCCGATCGTCGGTCGTCGATGGTGACCGGACGACGATAGACCTCCTCACGCCGCCCGGGCAAGCGCGCGGCCAGGAACGCCCACCCGCGCCGTAAGCCTCGGACGTTCGCTCGAGAGCGTCGAGAGGCGACCATGCACCCTTGCCAAGTTCGGCGCGATCCGGTACCTGCGCGCGCGCGAAAACCTAAGGCGGCGCGCCGACCCGGAAACCGATAGACGGAGCTTTCGGCGAGGCGACTGGAACCCAGCGGCAGGGTCGCCGCAGGGTCGCGGCAGCGTCGGAGAGGTGGATTGCCCGCCACTCGAACGGCGGGAAAGCTCGCGTTTAGCAGCGCTAACCTGCGACCAACCCCCGTAGCTCAGTGGATAGAGCAGCGGTTTCCTAAACCGCGTGCGCTGGTTCGATTCCGGCCGGGGGCATCCCAGGCCGATCAGCGGACGATCGTGAAGCTGCTGAAGCCGAGCAGTTCGCCGTAGTCGACCGCCGCACGCGCACCGAACCCGGGCCACACGTACCAGCGATAGCTGCCGGGTGACAGGACGTACGTCCGCTTTTGATACTTCCAGCGCCGCTGGAGCGCGAGCTGGGTCTTCGTCGGCCACATGCTCAGGATCTTGGTCTCGCCGCGGAAGAGCTGCACGTTGTAGTACGACGCCTCGGCGTTTCGCACCCAGACGAGCCTCGGGGGCTTCTTCAACTTGGCGCCATCCTTCGGAGAGCGCAGCAACGTCGCCTTCGGCAGCGCCGTCACGGCGACGCCGGCAGAGGCGCTCCCGCTCTTGTCGACGGAAACGACGAGGTAGCGATACTCGAGGCCGTTGACGACCCCGCGGTCGACGTACGACTCGGCGGATCCGGTGTAGACGACGTTCGTATCGCCGCCGGCGCTGAGCCTGCGCGTGACGACGACGTGGTCGACGCCTACGGGCACCTTCCAGCTGAGGCGGATGACGCCGTCGCCCGGCTCGGCCTTCAGGTTCGTGACGTCCTTCGGCACCGTCCGCGCCGGAGGCGTCGGCAGCGGGGGCGGCGTCGAGCCCGGCGGCGGCACCGGGCGCACGTCGAGCCTCGCTGTCTGTGAGGCGGCATTTCCGCTTGCGTCGGTCGCGGTAAAGGTGATGGTCTGGACGCCGATGCCGAGGAAGCCGGGCGCATTATTGGACACGCGCGGGCTCGGATCGACGGTGTCGCTTGCCTGCGCCTCGGCGAGAAACGTCGACACGTCGGCGCTTTGCGCCGAGATGCCGTCCGGCGTGTTCGCATAGACCGCTCGGTCCGCGGGGACGACCAGGGTCGGCTTGGTCGTGTCGACGATGCGAACGGAGAACGAGGCGGTGCCTACGTTGCCATGGGAATCACTCGCGCTGCAGGTCACAACGGTTGTTCCGAGCGGGAACGTCGAGCCGGACGTCGGACTGCACGTCACGAGCTCCGGCCCGTCGCTCGCGTCGGTCGCCGTCGGAAGCGTGTAGTTGACGACCGACCCTGCAGGTCCGTTCGCCTCGATCTGCCGATCCGCGGAGAGGCCGAAGAACGTCGGCGCGGTGCTGTCCGTGACGGTCACCGTGAAGCTACCGCTCGCAGTCTTGCCGGCCCCGTCGGTCGCCGAGCAGCTGACGGTTGTCGTACCGAGCGGGAACGTCGACCCGGAAGCCGGAGTACATGTCGCGGGCAGCGAGCCCGAAACCGCGTCCGTGGCGCCGGCCGAGTAGGTGATGACCTTGCCGGCGGCGGAATCCGCCTCGGCGGTGATGTTCCCGGGAAGTTCGAGCGACGGAGGCGTCGTGTCCTGCACCGTCACCGGAAAGGATTGAGCGGCGCTCGTGTTGCCCGCAGCATCGCTCGCCGTGCACGTCACCGTTGTCTGGCCGAGCGGGAAGGTCGAGCCGGACGGGTGATCGCAGCTGACCGTGGGGGGTGCGCCGCTGTTGTCGTCCGTTGCGGACACGCTGTACGCGACCATTGCGCCGGCCGCACTCGTCGCTTCTGCCGTGAGCGGGCCGGGAACACTCAACGTCGGCGGCGTCGTGTCGTTGAACGTTACGGTCACGACGAACGTCCCGACGCCTGTGTTGCCGTGGCTGTCGGTGGCGCTGCACGTCACCGTCGTCTGGCCAACCGAAAAGCTGCTCCCAGACAGAGGGCTACATGTGGCTGTGAGCGTCCCGTCGACCGCGTCGGTCGCCGACACGGGAGCCCACGTCACCACCGCCGTTCCGGACGGGTTGTTCGCGGCGCCGCCGGCGCCCGCGGGCACCGGCACGACCGGCGGCGTCGTATCCCGCACGGTGACCGTCGCAGTGGCGGTGTTCGTTCCGTCACTGCACGTGATGGTCGAGTCCCCGAGCGGGAGGTGCGCGGTGGCGGCGAAGGTCTGTCCTGGCCCGCCCGTCGGGGTGCACGTCGCGTCGACGCCGGTGCGGACCCTCACACTGAAAGTGACGTCCGCGCCCGCGCTGTCGGTCGCCTCGACCGGAGACGTCACGTCGATCGAGATCGGCGGCGGCGCAGCCGACGCGCCGTAGGTGACGGCGATCGCGAGGGCCGACACGACGGCCACCAGAAACGCGATACGTCTCATCCGAGCGCCACGCCAAGCACCCGCCCCTCGCCGCAATTTGTTCCTCCCCGGAGGAATCGAGAGCAGGATTGTAACGCGTAAAACGCGGCAGCTCTAGGCGCTCGCCGCTACCCGTGTAATGCCGGAACCGAATGGGCATACCGCCACCGGCGATGGCGGCCCCTCTCTTCGCCGGTCGGTACCGGCTGCGGGACACTCTCAGCTCCACCAAGATGGCCGAGGTCTGGCTGGCGACCGACTCGGAGCTCGACCGCCAGGTCGTGGTCAAGCTGCTTGCCAGCGGGGCTGATCGCGGGCGGTTCGAACGCGAGGCGCGCGCGGCTGCAGGGCTCAGCCATCCGAACATCGTCCAGCTCTTCGACTTCGGCGAGGAGGGCGGTCGGCCCTACATGGTCTTCGAATACCTCGCGGGCGGGTCGCTCGAGGACCGCCTCGTGAACGGCGACAGGCTCACGAGCGACGAGATCACGACGGTGGCCGGAGAGGTCGCCGCAGGGCTTGCACACGCGCACGAGCATGGTGTCGTCCATCGCGACCTCAAGCCGGGCAACGTCCTGTTCGACGGGGAGGGCCGGTCGAAGATCGCCGACTTCGGCATCGCGCGCGTCCTGGGGACGGACACCCTGACGGACGCCGGAACGGTG
>JBKOVW010000370.1:0-3046 GCA_046724095.1 Actinomycetota bacterium
CTCCGAGGCGTCTGCCGAGCTGGACGCGCTGGCCCGGGCGACCGGGATACCCGTCGCCGACACCCAGGCCGGCAAGGGCGCGCTGCGTTGGGACCACCCGAACTCGGTCGGCGGAGTCGGTTCGACCGGTACGCCGGTGGCGAACAAGCTGGCCCGCGAAGCCGACGTCATCATCGGCATCGGGACACGGTACAGCGACTTCACGACCGCGTCCCGGACCGCGTTCCAAGATCCTCGTGTCCGATTTGTCAACTTGAACGTGGCGGCCTTCGACGCCGCGAAACAGTCGGCGACCGCGGTCGTCGCCGACGCCCGCGAAGGGCTGAAGGCGTTGACCGGCGCGCTGATCGACCGCAAGTGGGACACGTCCTACCGAGACGACGTCGCGGCCTGGCAGCGACGGGTGGACGAGGCGTACCACCTCGGGCACGGCCCGCTGCCCGCGCAGAGCGAGGTGATCGGCGCGGTGAACGACGCCTGCGGCGAGCGGGACGTGGTCGTGCAGGCGGCCGGCTCGATGCCCGGCGACCTGCAACTGCTGTGGCGGGCCCGGGACCCGAAGCAGTACCACGTCGAGTACGGCTACTCCTGCATGGGCTTCGAGATCGCCGGCGCGCTCGGCATCAAGATGGCCGACCCGAGCCGGGAGGTGTTCGCGCTGGTCGGCGACGGCTCGTACCTGATGATGTCGCAGGAGATCGTCACGGCCGTCTCCGAGGGCATCAAGCTGGTCATCGTCCTGGTGCAGAACCACGGCTTCGCGTCGATCGGGGCGCTGTCCGAGTCGCTGGGCTCGCAGCGGTTCGGCACCAGCTACCGCTATCGCGACAACGACAAGGGCGACTACGACGGCGGGTACCTGCCGGTGGACCTCGCCGCGAACGCGGAGAGCCTGGGCGCCAGCGTCCTGCGCTGCCGCAGCATCGCCGACCTCACTCAGGCACTCAAGCAGGCCCGCGACGCCGACAAGTTGACCGTCGTGCACATCGAGACCGACCCGCTGTCGCCCGTGCCCTCATCCGAGAGCTGGTGGGACGTACCGGTCGCCGAGGTGTCCACGCTCGACAGCACCCAGACCGCCCGCACCGACTACGACGCCGCCAAGCGCGGCCAGCGCCTGTACCTCTAGAAAGGGACACTCCGTTGACGACCATCGAGCACTGGATCGGCGGCAGCTTCACCAGCGGGGCGAGCACCCGCCGCGGCCCCGTCTACAACCCCGCGACCGGCCAGCAGCAGCATGAGGTGGTCCTCGCCGAACCGGGCGACGTCGACGCGGCCGTGGCGGCGGCCAAGACGGCGTTCGAGACCTGGCGCGACGCGTCGCTGAGCAAGCGTGCGAAGATCCTGTTCAACTTCCGCGAGCTGGTGAACAACCGCACCAAGCAGCTGGCCGAGATCGTCTCCGACGAGCACGGCAAGGTGTTGTCGGACGCCGCCGGCGAGGTGCAGCGCGGCCTCGAGGTGATCGAGTTCGCCTGCGGCATCCCGCAGCTGCTCAAAGGCGAGTACTCCGACCAGGCCTCCACCGGCGTCGACGTGTTCAGCTTCCGTCAGCCGCTCGGCGTCTGCGCCGGCATCACGCCGTTCAACTTCCCGGCGATGGTGCCGATGTGGATGCACCCGGTGGCGATCGCCTGCGGCAACACGTTCGTGCTCAAGCCCAGCGAGCGCGACCCGTCGGCGTCCAACTACGTGGCCGAGCTGTGGCGCGAGGCCGGGCTGCCGGACGGCGTCTTCAACGTGGTACACGGCGACAAGGTCGCGGTCGACGCGATCCTCGACCACCCGGACATCGCGGCCGTCTCGTTCGTCGGCTCGACGCCGATCGCCCGCTACATCCACCAGCGCGGCACGGCCAACGGCAAGCGGGTGCAGGCGCTCGGCGGCGCCAAGAACCACGCCATCATCCTGCCGGACGCCGACCTGGAGTTCGCCGCGAACCACCTGGCCGCGGCGGCGTACGGCTCGGCCGGCGAGCGGTGCATGGCGATCTCGGCCGCGGTCGCGGTCGGCGGCGCCGGCGACCCACTGATGGACATCCTGACCCGCAAGGCCAACGAGGTCGTGGTCGGCTCCGGCCGCGACCCGAAGAGCGAGATGGGCCCGGTGGTCACCGCGGCGGCCAAGGAGCGGATCGAGGGCCTGATCGGTACGGGCGAGCAGCAGGGCGCCAAGCTGCTGGTCGACGGCCGCGGCCTCAAGGTGCCGGGTTTCGAGGAGGGCTTCTTCGTCGGCCCGACGCTGATCGACCAGGTGCAGCCGGAGATGGACGTCTACACCGAGGAGATCTTCGGGCCGGTGCTGTCGGTGGTCCGCGCGGACAGCGTGGACGACGCCATCGACCTGATCAACGCCAACCCCTACGGCAACGGTACGGCCATCTTCACGAACAGCGGCGAGGCGGCCCGGCGGTTCCAGCGGGGCGTGAACGTCGGCATGATCGGGATCAACGTCCCCATCCCCGTGCCGATGGCCTACTACTCGTTCGGCGGGTGGAAGGACTCGCTCTTCGGCGACAAGCACATCCACGGTCCCGAGGGCGTCTCGTTCTACACCCGCGCCAAGGTGGTCACTTCCCGCTGGCCACACGTCGAGTCCGCGCACGGCGCCAGCATGCACTTCCCGACGGCGACATGAGCACGCGGTATTTCCCCCACTATCCGGCGCCCGTTCGCCGTGGGGCGTCGACCCACCACACCGGAGGCTAGATATGTTCAAACACGCGAGGCGGGCGGCCTCGGTCGTCCTGGTCATGGGCGTCCTGGTGGCCGTTGGCGCCTGCAGTAGCTCCGGCGGCAAGAAGGCCACCGAGGAGTCCAACAACGTCTCGGCCGGCAAGGCCAGCACCCCCAACATCACGATCGCCATGGTGACCCACGCGGCACCCGGCGACACCTTCTGGGACATCATCCGCAAGGGAGCTCAGGCGGCGGCGGCCAAGGACAACGTCACCCTGAAGTACTCCTCGGACCCGGACTCCGGCAAGCAGGCCACTCTGATCCAATCCGCGATCGACAGCAAGGTCGACGGCATCGCGGTGACC
>JBKOVW010000041.1:0-6740 GCA_046724095.1 Actinomycetota bacterium
CGTCGCCGAGAAACGCGGTCACGATGCGCCCGCCGACGAGCGCGACCAGCCCCGCTGCCGCTCCCACGAGCGCGAGCGACACCCACGCGGAGTTGACGACGTGGGCGGCGGCGCTCTCGATGTCCAGCCCGCGCCTCGTCAACGGCGCGGTGGCGATCAGCGAGAGCGAGAACGCCGTCGCGCTGGTGAACATCCCCGCGAGCAGGTACGCGTAGGAGAGGGATGTGACGTTCCCCTCCCCCGTTCCCGCCGCGAAGCGCAACGCGATCAGGTACAGCCCCTGCGCCGCGAGCGGCGCGGCCGCGCCGTAGAGCAGCAGCCACAGGCGGTGGCCCAGACGCAACGGCACACCGCGGTGACGGCGGACACGGCTGCCGCGCACGAGCAGGACGACGCCCGGTATCGCGACCGCGACCGCGCCGTTCAGCGTCAGCCCCCACGCGAGCGAGACGATCCCGTGCGCGTCCGCGGCTGCGACGAAGAAGGCGAGGCCCGCGACGCCACCGAGCGCGTAGCCGACCGCCGCCGGCGCATAGCTGTCCCGCGCCGCGAGGGCGCTGGCGGCGAGCGCTGCGAGCAGCTGGAGGAATGCGGCCGGGATCAGCCACGGCAGGGCGTCGGCCGCCACGACCGCGGAGACGTGCGGCAGCCTCCCCGTCACGAGCTCGCCGAAGAAGCCGGCGACAGCCACGGTCACGAGCGTCGCGGGGACGGCGACGACGAAGAACGCCACGCAGTAGGCCCGGAACTCGGCGCCGAGCCTCCCCTCCTCCTCGGCGCGCGTGAGATCCGGGACGACGACCATCCGGAATGCCTGGGCCCCGAGCACCAGCACGAGGTAGACGCCATATGCGGCCATGAACCCGTCCGTCCGCAGATTCCGCCCGAACTTGTGCGCCAGGAACGCGCCGGCCAGGGCGGCCGCGAGGCTCAGCGCGACATATGAGAGCCCTGTAAGGGCGCCGCTTCGCAGCGCACTCCGGCCGCGAGCGGGGCTAACCTTGGCCTGCTCCTCGGCGAGCACCGCTGCATGAAATCAGACCGACCCGACTCCACCTGGACCGACGACGCGCTCGCAGACCTGCGGCGCGAGTTCGGCGAATACTTCTCCGGGCGCACGTGCCTGGTCACAGGAGCCGACGGCTTCATGGGCTCGCACCTGACCGAGGCGCTCGTCCACCTCGACGCGAACGTCGAGGCGTTCGTACGCGCGACGTCGAGCGGCGCGCTGAACAACATCGGCCGGCTGCGCGAGCGCGTGCGCGTGCACTTCGCCGACCTCACCGACAAGACGTCCGTCGACTACCTGGTGAAGGACCTGCTCGACGCGCCGGACAAGCCGTACGTCTTCCACCTCGGCGCACAGGCGCACGTCGGCGAGTCCTGGCACCGGCCGTACGAGACGGTGATGGCCAACACCGTCGGGACGCTGAACCTGCTCCAGTCGATCGTCGACAACGGCCTCGAGCTCGAGAAGTTCGACACGGCCGGCACGTCGGAGGAGTACGGCAACGTGCGCGAAGCGGTCGCGCACCATCACGACTTCGACGAGGAGGGCGGGCTGATCCTGCACGAGCGCTCGCCGATCAACCCGAAGTCCGTGTACGCGACGTCGAAGGTCGCCGCCGACTTCCTGACGATGAACTACCACGACGCCTTCGGGCTGCCCGGCGTCGTCACGCGGATGTTCAACAACTACGGACCGCGACAGAACCCGCGCTACGTCACGGGAACGATCATCACGCAGGCGTTGTCGCGCGAGACGATCGAGCTCGGCCAGCTCGACCCGATGCGCGACTTCTGCTTCTGCAGCGACGGCGTCCGCGGCCACCTTATGGTCGCCGCACGCGGGATTCCCGGAGACCTCTACGTGTACGGACAGGGCAAGAACATCTCGATGCGCGACTGGGCCGACCTGATCCTGCGCATCGGCCGCGAGAACGGCTACTGGGACGACTCGCGCGAGATCGTCTCGACGGCCGAGCGCTACCGCCCGGGCGCGAGCGAGGTGATGGCGCTGCGGGTCGGCTACGAGAAGCTGAGCCGCGAGACCGGCTGGGAGCCGCGTGTCTCCTGGGAGGAAGGCGTCGGCAAGACGATCGCGTGGTACTCCGAGAACCGCGACCGCTGGGTCGGCCGCGTCGACTGGCTGACGAAGACGCGCGCGCCCGCATGAAGGCGCTCGTCACAGGTGGGGGCGGCTTCCTCGGCTCGCACCTCGTCGAGCGGCTGCGCGACGACGGCCACGACGTCTTCGTCGCACGCCGCGCCGACTACGACCTGACGCGCGCCGACGACGCCGCCCGGCTGTTCGCGGACGCGGAGCCCGAGCTGGTGTTCCACCTGGCGGCCGAGGTCGGCGGCATCGGCGCCAACCGCGCGAACCCGGGCCGCTACTGGTACGCCAACCTGATGATGGGCGCGCACGTGCTCGAGCATGCGCGGCTGGCGGGGACGCGCAAGCTCGTGCTGACGGGAACGGTGTGCGCGTACCCGAAGTTCGCCCCGATCCCCTTCAACGAGGACGATCTCTGGAACGGCTATCCGGAGGAGACGAACGCCCCGTACGGCGTGGCGAAGAAGTCGATCCTCGTCGGAGCCCAGGGATACCGCGAGCAGTACGGCACCGATGCGATCTTCCTGCTGCCCGCGAACCTGTACGGGCCAAGGGACAACTTCCACGAGACGAACGCCCACGTGATCGCCGACCTGATCCGCAAGATGGCGGCCGGCGACGACGAGGTCGTGCTCTGGGGCGACGGGTCGCCGACACGCGAGTTCCTCTACGTCGACGACTGCGTGGACGGGCTCGTCCGCGCCGCCGAGCGCTATGACGGGCCGGAGCCCGTCAACCTCGGCGCCGGCAAGGAGATCTCGATTCGCGAGCTCGCCGAGCTCGTCGCCGACGTCGTCGGCTTCCGCGGGCGGATCACCTGGGACACCTCGATGCCGAACGGACAGCCGCGCCGCAGCATCGACGCCACGCGGGCCCGCGAGCTGTTCGGCTTCGAGGCGCGCACACCGCTGCGCGAGGGGCTCGAGCGGACCGTGGCCTGGTACCGCGAGCACGTCGGCGCGCCCGCTCCGGCGTGACCTCCCAGACCGCCGCAGCGCCCGCGCGGCTCGACAGCGCTCTCATTCACGGCCGCCGCGCTTGGCGCGCCGCGTCCGAGGTGCGGCCGGCCTACGTGCTCGGGACGCTCGTGGGCATCCAGTGGCTGGCGGTGCTCGCGCTGGCGCTGACCGTGCGGCACAACGGCTGGCTCTACTACGCAGGCGGCGACCAGATCTGGCATTACACCGGCGCCTATCTGCTGGCGCACGGCCACCTGCCGCCTTCCTTCGTGGGCTACGGGTGGTCGATCCTGCTGATGCCGGTCGCGGCGTTCGCCGGGCCGAACCTCCTTGCCGCGCTGCCGGCCATGGTGATGTTCAACACGCTCGTGCTCCTGCCGGTGTCGCTGCTCTGCATGTACGGCATCGGCGCCCGCATCGCGGGCCGCCTCTTCGGCTACCTCGCGGCACTGCTCTGGGTCGTCGTCCCGTACCTCGGGATCGTCTTCGTCGAGGTCGGTTACCACCAGAAGTACACGGAGCTGACGCTGCCGCAGGTCCTCGGCCTGACCTCGGTGCCCGACTTCCCGGCGATGGTCGCGCTCGTCGTATCCGCGTACCTGTGCCTGCGCGCGCTCGACTCCGCGCGCTGGGAGATCGGCGCACTGGCCGGCCTCGCCGCCGGCTACTCGATCGCGATCAAGCCGTCGAACGCGCTCTTCCTCGTCGCGCCGGGACTGCTGCTCGTCGTCGAACGCTGGCGCTCCCTGCTCGCATTCGCGGCCGGGCTCGCGCCGTCGCTGCTCGCGCTCCTGGTCTGGAAGTACCGCGGCCTCGGCGAGCTCGCGGCCGCCCCGGCGCAGCCCGTGCGGCTCGCGTCAGGTCCCGGCGGCCTGCTCGACCGCATCCACGGCCCGAAGCTGAACAGCTGGAACCACCTGCATCAGGTGCTGCTCGGCTTCCGCGAGCACTTCTGGATCTCCCGCGTGATCGAGTGGCTGCCCGTCGGCGGGCTCGTCGGGCTGCTCGCACGCTCGCGCCGCGGCCTCCTGCTCGTCGGCACCTGGTTCGTCGCCTACCTGCTCGTGAAGGGGACGTACATCCCGGCGTCGATCGACGACGCGAGCTTCTTCAGGATCATGCTGCCCGCTTTCCCGGCGTACATCCTGCTGACCGCGTCGGTCGCGCTGCTCGTGCCGGGTGTGCGGGCGCGGCCCGCGCCGGTGCAGCCGGAGCGTCCCGGCCGGCGCCTGACCGTCGCGGTCGTCGCGGCGTTCGCGGTCTTCGCCGTCCTGCCGCTCGGCGTGCTCGCGGCGGTGCCGCGGCTGCACGACCAGGGAGCGCTCGCCGTCCGCGCGCCCGACACGCTGATCCCCGTCGCGGGGACGGTGCACAGCTCCGTGCAGAACGGAACGGTGCAGCTGACGTGGCGCGGCCTCGAGCCACGATCCGCGCGCGTCTTCTACAACGTGATCCGGACGAACGCCCCGAACGGCGACGTCGGGTGTGCGGGCCGCCTCAACGGCTCGTCGGACAACTGCGTGCTCTCGCCGCAGGTGATCGCGACCACCCGCGCGACCGCGTTCACCGATCGGCCCGGTTCGGGCGTCTGGACCTATCGGATCGGCGTCGCAGCCAACTGGCTCAACGACACGACGCTCGGCGACATGTACGTCGTGACCAGGCCGAGCATCGTGACGCTGCCCTAATCCTCCCTGACCTGCTGCTCGAGCAGCGCGAGCCGCTGCGCGAGGATCGTGTTCTGGTCGGAGAGACGCGAGATCACCGTCGAGTAGTGCAGCAGCACGACCAGGATGAACAGCGCGCCGATCGCGCCGAGGATGGCGGGCGGATACGTCTCGACGCCGAACCAGCCGGCGATCGTGTTCAACCCGCCGCGCCAGAGCGATAGGGCGAGCAGCACGATCCCGGTCAGCAGCCAGAGCAAGGCGTAGCGCTCGCGTAGCCGTCGTGAGCGGATCAACTCGAAGACGACGACGAGCAGCAGGAACGACGCGACCGCCGCGGCGATCGAGACGGGGAGTGGAGTCATCGGTGGTCCTCCTCCAGTGGGACGGCATAGCGGCGAAAGAGCCCGACGAAGATCGCCAGCAGCACCTTCGTCATGTAGTAGACGGACCGAACCGCGGTGATCGACGACGCGCCGCCGCCGCGCTCGCGCATCGCGACCGGGACCTCCTGCAGGCTCAGCTTGTGCTTGACGAGCATCACGGTCGCCTCGACTTCCGGATAGTCGTGCGGGTAGTCCGCCGCGAACAGCGCGATCCCCCTGCGGTTCACGGCGCGGAACCCGGACGTCGTGTCGGTCACCTTCTGCCGGACGACGGCGGAGACGACCCGCGCGAAGATCTTGATTCCCATCCTGCGGGCGAACGACGAGCGATAGGCGCCGTCGCCGGTGAAGCGCGAGCCGACGCAGAGGTCCGCCTCGCCGGAGAGCACCGGCTCGAGGATCTTCGACAGCTGCCGCGGGTCGTGCTGGCCGTCGCCGTCGATCTGCACGGCGATGTCGTAGCCGTGCTCGAAGGCGAAGCGAAAGCCGGTCTGCATGGCGCCGCCGATGCCGAGGTTGAACGGCAGGCGCAGGACGTGGGCGCCGCGGTCGGCGGCGACGCCGGCCGTCCGGTCGGTCGAGCCGTCGTCGACGACGACGATGTCGAAACCGGGATCGAAGTCCCGGATCTCGTCGATCACCCGGCCGACCGTCTCCTCCTCGTTCAGCGCCGGGACGATCGCGATGCGCTCGAGGTCGCCGAGCTGCTCAGCCACGGGCGCCCACCGGCGCACGCAGGCCGACGAGCTCGAGGATCTGGCGCGCGCGGTGCGCGTACGTGTGCTCGTCGAGTACGCGCTCGCGCGCTCGGCGGCCCATCGCCTCCGCGGCGCCCGGATCGGCGAGGAGCTCGCGGTACGTCGCGAGCGCTTCCTCGGCGGAGGAGACGACGCGCAGCTCCGAGCCCACGTCGAACCAGCGCTCGATTCCCTCGTGCGGGTTCGAGACGATCGCCGCGCCCGAGGCGGCGAGCTCGAACGGCCGGCACGTCGAGGACGCGTACACGGTCGCGTGCGAGCGGCGCGTCACGTTCAAGTTGATGCGCGCGCGAGAGATGGCCTGGGAGAAGACATTGAAGGGCACATCGCCGATCAGGCGCGCATTCCCGACGTCGCCGCGGAAGTCCTTCCCGCCGAGCGCGAAGTCGATCTCTCCGCCGGCCCGGCTCGGCTGGCCGATCAGCGCCTGCATCCACTCGCGGCGGAACTTGTCGCCATAACCGTAGAAGAAGACGTCGTACTCCTTCTCGACCGGCGCCGGCTGGAAGAGCTCGGGGTCGGCGGCCCAGAAGACCGCCTCGGCTCGACGTGCACCGAGCTCGCGGAGCCGCTCCAGGCCGCCTTCGGAGTTCGAGACGACCAGGTCGTACTCGGACGGATCGGCACCGTGGTAGTAGTTGAAGCCCGTGTCCATGCCGCCGAACTCCGGCAGGCTCATCGGCACGTCGCCGTCGTAGAAGACGACCGGAACACCGTAGCGCTCACGCAGGTGCGTCGGAATGCCGCGCAGATGCGCCATCGGCACCGTGAACACGATCACCGCCGCGACGTCGCGCTCCCGCTCGAGCACGCGGTCGAGATGGCGCTCCCAGCGCGGCGTCACGTAGCTCCAG
>JBKOVW010000219.1:0-5774 GCA_046724095.1 Actinomycetota bacterium
CGCCGCGGCAGGTCAAGGGGCGCCCGGCCGTCTCGATCAGCCACCACGTGACGAGGTGGCGCTCCGCCATCTCGCCGTCCGTGGCGCGCGGCTTCTTGCCGTTCGGCGTGGCGAACCGCCACTTGGCGGTCAGGCCCGCCAATAAGGCGCGCTGGGCCTCAGCGTCCTCTGGCAGCTGGCGCTGGAGCTCGCGGAAGCGGGCGCGGACCGCCCGCGACATGGCCCGGCCCTCCGGCGCTCGTCGGCCAGGGTGTCCTGCTGAGGCCGGTGGCGTCGCGGAGATCGTCGTCGCGGGCCTGTCGTCGTCCCTGCGGCTCGGCACTGCCGACCCGTGGTGCATCCCCGTCAAGGCCGAGCGTGCACGCTGCAGGTAGCCGCCAGGCTCCGTTGGGGAGCCGCCCGTTGCGATGACGCCCAGTTCCTGCGCGCGACAGCCGTCGAGCATGCGGCGGGTTTCGATCAGGGTCTCGCGGCGCATTCGGTTCAGGGCGGCGACGAGGATGACTGCGTCGGTGTATCCCGCAATCGTCGCGGCGTCGCCGACTGCCGGCGCCGGAGGAGAATCGATCAGTAGCGCATCGCACCGGCTCTCCAGCATGCCGAGTGCCTCGGGTACGTCATCCGACAGAAGGAACCCGCCCGGATCATGCGGTGGGTGGCCCGACGTCAAGATCTCCAGGATCCCGCGACGAGCGCCGGGCAAGTCCACTACCGTGAGCGCACTCGTCAGGTCGACGCCCTTGGCGAGGTCGCTGAAACCGAGGCGAGCGCGTAGGCCAAAGAGTCGGTCGATACTCGGGTCCCGCAGGTCGAGATCCACGAGAGTGACGTGCCGACCCGACTGGGCGAGTGTCACGGCCAGATTCGCGGCAGTCACGGACTTCTCTTCGCCATCGCACGGGCTCGTGATCACGATCGAGCGTGCGCAATGCTCCTGTTGCAGCGCCCCCAGACGTTGAGCGAGCATCCTGAAGGCGTCTGTGCTCGAACCTTTCGGCCCGCTGAGGGCCGCCAGGCGCCGGGACTGCGCACGGTGGCGGTTCGACAGGGGAACCCGCCCGAGCAGCGGCATTCCAAGGAGGGCCGGCAACTCGTCCGCGGAGTGCACGCGCGTGTCCAGCGCCTCGCGGATCAGTGCCAACGCGATCCCCAGCGCCAGCCCGACGATGACGCCCAACATGATGTTGCGCTTGGTCCTCGGTCGAACGAGAGAGGCGCCGCCGGCGGTGTCGACCACCGCCGCCCCAGAGCTGGCGGGTTGGAGCGCCTGCAACTCCTCCAGATCCCGTTCGATGGCGCTCAGCTGGCGATACATCGGCGAGCCTAGACCGCCTGACACCACATGCGCATCGAGCTTCCGGCGCGTGTCGGCGATCGCCGCGGCCAGCACCGCGTTATCGAGCTTGTGGCGATACTGCGTGAACTGCATTGCGTACGCGGTCGCAAGCTTCGTCGCGGCGCTCGGGACCGGGTCCGTGACCGAGAACCTCAGAAGGTCAGCGGTGGCGTCGGCGCTGACGCTCGAGTTCGCGAGTAGTTCGGAGGCCGTGCGGTTCGGCACTCCGGCCTCCTTCACCGCCATCGCTGCGACCGTCCCTACCCGAGCGAGCTTCGCCTGGGTGGCCGCGTGGCGATCGGGCGGTGTGGTCAGCGCCGGAGCCCGGTTCAGCGCCTGCGCAACCGGGTTCTGTTCGTTGACCAGGACGGTCGCCGACGCTTGGTACAGGTGCTGCTGACGCCGGGATACCGTGAAGGCAACAAGCGGGACCACGACCAACGCGGTCAGCACGATCAGCCTCTGGCGGCGGAGGAGCGTGAACCAGTCGCGTAGGACTGACCCGTCGTCCCGACGTTCGGTCAATGGCCGAGCTTGCCGCGGACCTGCTGGAACGACCGGAACACCGCGACCTTCATACGGTCGACGCGCTCCGAATCGCCGAGCGGACGCGGGGAGAGGTGGAGCCTCCGTAGTTGCTTGTTGATGTTCGCCACGGCCGCTCCCCGCTCGGCGTATGGCGTGTGAAACGGGATCGAAAACGAGATCGAGACGCCGGCCTCAGTCGAGACCCAGTGTGGGACGAACGAGGGTAAGTACACGCCGAGGCCAGGCTCGATCCGCGTCGTCACGGCTTGCCTTTGCATCGCCTCGAAGTCGCACTCCTCACCGTCCATCCAGCGATCGTGCTCGCGACGGCGCATGTCGGGGTTGTCCTCGAACGCGGCGACACTCACGTGCTTCACGCCCTTGACCTGAAGCAGAAAGCTGTGCTCGACGTCGAAGTGCATCGGCGTTGTCGACGCCGGACAGGAGATGAACAGGTAGCCGGCGCGTCGACTCATGCCGCCCTCGCGCTCCGCGACGAGCTCCGCGACCGGGTCCAGACACTCGTCGATCAGCTCCGCGTACGCCGGGTCTTGCTGGATGTCTCGAAGAGAGATCCTGACTCCGCTGCGCTCAACGTCCATGACGGTTTCGGACGGCGGCCCCACTCCCACGTCGACCCACTGGTAGCCGGAGTTGAGCGGCAGATCTCCCCGCACGCGTCGAACCGACGTGGCCGGCAGCCGGTCGGCGAGTTCGGCGATGGCGTCAACCGTGAACAGCGGATGCTCGAAGAGGCTATGGCTGACGGGAGTCGAGCGCCGTGCGAACGCAGCAGCGAACTCCACGGCGTCGATGTCGACGACATTCCGCCTCGGCGCGACGGTAGGTAGCGATGAAATGTGCATCTGTAGGGGTCTACGCTCGGAGCCTGCACCCGATTACGTTCCCGGGATCGACTTGGTGCGGCAGTCGCAAACGGTGAGGAGCGTCGGCACGGGGTGTAATCGCTGGCAGACGTCCACCGTAGTTCGGGCAGGTGCACGAAAAGCATCATTGGGGCGCTCGGATGAAGTGGAATCTCGAGCGCGACATCGAAGCGGCGCTCGAGGCCCGTACGTCCCGCGCATGCGTGTTCATGCCGTCGGGCCGGTTTGCAATGCACGTGGCCTTCCGGCTACTCCTGTCTCCCGGCGATCGCGTCCTCATGTCGCCTCTCGAGGACGACACGGTTTTCGTCGGAGCGCTGGCTGCGGGGCTGCGACCGGTGATGGCGCCCGTGTCACCCAACGACGGAAACGCTTGTTTCGAAGCTGTGGACGACGACACCTGGTCACGCATCGCGGCGGTGCTGACCGGGAACACATACGGGCTTCCGGACCGCGTAGCCGAGTTGAAGGCGCGCTGCGACCAGCTCGGCATTCCGCTGATCGAGGATGCCGCCCACGCGCTCGAAACCGAGGTTGGCGGATGTCCGATCGGGAGCTTCGGCGCTGTCTCGGTCTTCAGCCTCTCGAAGCACATTCCGGGGCGAGGAGGCGTTCTCTCGCTGGAAGCGGGCCTCGACCGTCGGCAGGCCGAGCGTCTGCGCAACGAGCTGACGCTGCCGATATCCCCGACCCGACGTGCGCTGCGACTGGTGCGACCGGCTGCCAAGTCGTCGCTCGAAGCCCTGCATCTCATGCGCGCGGTCGATCGCGCCCGGCGGCTCATGCGGCCGGTCAGGCCTGTGGCGTGGCGCGTTCCTCTGCGGGCGCCTCGGCTCGAGGAGGCCGTGTCCAGCAATGACCTGGGTGCATTCGACGCGTGGATGGAGACGGCTTACGCCGACTACCGGATGCAGCAACGAGCGGGCGCCTTGAAGAAGACCGTCGCGAGCCTGCGCGCGCTGAAGCGGGATCGCGCGCAAAGGATCGAAGGCGTGCTTCGCCTCCGACAGCTCGAAGCGGTTGCACCTGCCGCGCGCGAGGGGGCGCCGCTGCCGCTGCTGCGTGTGCCGCTCCTGATCGAGAACCGAGATCACGTGGCGATGGAGCTGCGCCGTCGCGGGATCAACGTCTACTACGTCTACGCACCCCCGCTGGACGACTACTTCGGGCCGGATTTCGCGGAACCATCTCCCGATCCCGAAGCGGCCAGATGGTGGGCGACACACGCTCTTCCCATCAACCCCCACGATGCCGAGCGCGTCCTCGACCTGGTCACGAAAAACAATGTTCAACTGGAGCCGGCCGCGCTACCGGCACATCTCGCCGGAGACCGGCCGCTCGCGATCTCGTGATGGCATCGAAGTCCTCTACGCCCGCTACCCCGCTTGTCAGTGTCGTCACGCCGACATACCAGCGGCGGGAGTTGCTGCCGCGTCTCTACGAGAGCCTGCGCGACCAGACGATGCGGCAGTTCGAGTGGGTAGTGATCGACGACGGTTCGACGGACGGGACGCACGCTCTGCTGGAGACGTGGGCTGCCGAAGCGCCCTTCCCGATCGTGGTGCACCGCCAGGAGAACGTCGGAAAACACATTGCGCTCAACCGCGCCTTCGACCTTGCCCGCGGCGTGTACGTCGCGATGATCGATTCCGACGACGCCTACGTGCCGTGGGCACTCGAGCGGCTCCTCGCGCTATGGGAGGAGATCCCGCCGGCCGAGCGCGAACGGTTCGTCGCGGTCGAGGCGCGCTGCGCGCACCCGGATGGCACGCGCGAAGGCGACCACGTGCCATCGCCGCATCTCGACAGCGACTACTTCGAGGTGTGGGCGCGCCACGGGATCCGCGGCGACACGGTCGGCATGCTGCGCCGCGCCGCGCTCGACGGCTACCGATTCCCGGAGGAAGACACCGGCGTGCTCGTCACAGAGGCGATTGTCTGGCACCGCCTGGCGCTGCGCTATCGCACACGGTTCGTCGACGAGGTGCTGCGCATAGTGGACTACCAGGACGCCGGTCTCTCGGCGCGGCCGCTGGCGGCCCGGGTGCGCGATGCGCGGCCTCAGTGCACCTATTTCGGCGAGCTGCTCGCGATGCCGCGGCCGATGCCCCGCCGCATCCGCCTGAAGGCGGCCGCGAGCTACGTGCGCAGCTCACTCCACGCCGGCACGGGCGCGCGGCGCGCGTGGGAACAGGCCGTCGGTCACCGTCGCGAGCTCGCGCTCGCGACGCCGGTCGGGATCACGCTCTACGCGCGCGACCGCATCCGATTGCTTCGAGCAGGCATCGAATGACCGAGCGCGGCCACGCATCTGCACGTGACGCGCGAATTGCGGTGGCCGTCGTTTCCTGGAACACCCGCGAGCTGCTCAGCCGCTGTCTCGACTCGCTCGCAGACGATGCCGCCGCCGGCCGCGCCGACGTCTGGGTCGTCGACAACGGTTCGACCGATGGCTCACGGGAGCTGGTCGCCGAGCGCTACCGCTGGACAACGCTCGTGACGCCCCCGGAGAACCTGGGCTATGGCCCGGCTGTGAACCTCGTCGCGCAGCGGACGGACACGCCTTGGCTTGTGGCCGCCAACGCCGATGTCTGGCTGGAGCGGGACGCGCTGGCGCGCCTGCGTGCGTGCGCCGCATCCGACGACCGCGTAGCCATGGTCGGCCCGCGCCTGCTGCTGCTCGACGGCTCCACGCAGATCTCCGTGCGGCCGTTCCCCAGTGTCGTCAGCGCTCTGTTGCTGCTGACGCAGGCAATGCGCGTGAGCGCGCGGGCGCGGCGCGCGCTGCGAATGGCCGGCGCGTGGGAGCCGGTGCCGGGGGAGGCCGTGCCTTGGCTGACGGGCGCGTTCCTGCTGATGCGACGGCGCGCCTTTGAAGAGGTGGGCGGGTTTGACCCCGCGCAGTGGCTGTACGGCGAGGACATGGACCTCTGCTGGCGGCTGCGCGAGCGCGGCTGGCTCATCCGCTGGGAGCCGGACGCGATCGCCCACCACGCTCACTCGGCCGCCGCCGGCCAGGCCTT
>JBKOVW010000314.1:0-3280 GCA_046724095.1 Actinomycetota bacterium
CCTGGGCGACATCGTCGGAGTCACCGGCCGCCCGGCGAAAGCGCGTCGCGGCGAGCCGTCGATCGCCGTCGACGAGCTCGTCCTTCTCGGGAAGATCCGCAGCCCCCTGCCCGACACGTTCCACGGCATCACCGACACCGAAGTGCGGTACCGGAAGCGCTACCTCGACCTGCTGATGAACGAGGAGTCGCGGCGCGACGCGATGATCCGCGCGCGGATGATCTCGGCGATCCGCGCCTACCTCGACGACGAAGGGTTCATCGAGGTCGAGACGCCGATCCTGCAGCCGCGATACGGCGGCGCGTTCGCGGAGCCGTTCGTCACTCATTCCGACTATCTCGACCAGGATGTCTTTCTCCGCATCGCCGACGAGCTCTACCTGAAGCGGCTGATCGTCGGCGGGCTGGAGAAGGTGTACGAGCTCGCCAAGGACTTCCGCAACGAAGGCATCTCGTACAAGCATTCGCCCGAGTTCACGCAACTCGAGTGGTACGAGGCGTACGCCGACTACCGCGACACGATGGAGCGAACGGAGACGCTCGTGTCGCGCGCAGCGGAGGCGGCTGTGGGGCGCACGACGCTCACCTTCCGCGGGCACGACATAGACCTCGCGCCGCCGTGGCAGCGAGTGCGCTACGTCGACGCTCTCGACGCTGAGGGCGCGTGGTCGCGCGATCCCGGCGAGCTGCGCGCGAAGCTCGACGCGGCGGGCGTCGACACGAGCGCCGACAAGACCTGGGCGCAACTCGTCGATCACGCCTACGCGCACTTCGTCGAGCCGAAGCTGATCCAGCCGACGTTCGTCCACGACTGGCCGATCGAGACGTCGCCGTTCGCGCGCAAGACGAACGACGATCCCACGCTCGTCGAGCGGTTCGAGTGCGTGGTCGGCGGCATGGAGTTCGCCAACGCGTTCAGCGAGCTGAACGACAGCGTCGAACAGGCCGAGCGCTTCGAGATGCAGGCGGCGGAACGCGCGGCCGGCGCGACCGATGCGGAGGAGGGAGATCCGGACTTCGTCGAGGCGATGTCGTACGGCATGCCGCCGACCGGCGGCTGCGGCATCGGCATGGACCGCCTCGCGCTCGTGCTCACCGGACGCGACACGATCCGTGACGTGATCCTCTTCCCGGCGCTCCGGCAGCACGAGTGAAACGCGCCGCGCTCGTCGGGCTCGTGCTGGTGCTGGCGGGCCTCGCCGCGGGCGGGATCTGGACGTTGCTGCAATCCGACCGCTACCGCGCGGACGCGGCCGTTCAGGTGCGGCCCGCGAGCGCACGCGTCGTGCCGGCTGTCGAGGCGCTCGCCGAGAGCAGCCTGGTCAAGGCGAACGTCGCGCAGACGTTGCGCCTGTCGTCGTCGCCCGACATCTCCGCGAAGCGCGGAGACGGCGGCGTGCTGAAGGTCTCCGCGGAGGCGGGCGACCGCGAACGCGCACGGCAGATCGACGCCGAGGCGGTCGTGGTGCTCACGCAGAAGGTGTCGCAGCGGTTCCGTCCGGTCGGCGTGAGCGCCACGCTGCTCGACCCGGCGCACGCCGCCGAGCAGACGAGCCCGACGCCGGGGCGGAACCTGCTCATCACGGGACTTGCCGGGCTGGTGCTCGGTCTCGCCGTTGCCACGGTGCTCTGGCCGCGCCGGCGCGCGGAGCCGGCCGTCGCGGCGGTCGACCCGCGCGTCGAGCAGCGCCTGCAGGCGCGCATCGACCAGGTCTCGCAGCGGGAGCGCGCGCTCGCCCAACGGGCGGGCCAGCTCGCGGCGCGCGAGCAGGATCTCGCACGGCGCGGGGAAGACCTCGACCAGCGCGCGAAAGTGGTCGAGCCTGCTGTGTCCGTTTCGGAGCCGGAGCCGGAGCCGGAGCGCGAGCCCGAGCCGGAACCCGAGCCCGAGCCGGAGCGGGCGGCGGCACCGGCGCGGCCCGCCGGCCGCTGGACGCTCCAGGCGCTCGAAGCCCTCACGCAGGAGCGCTCGGCCGCCGGTGCATCCCCCGAGCAGCAGGAGGAGTGGTCGACCTACCTGTTCTTTCTGCGCGAGCACGCGGATGCGAACGGATCGCTTCACGCAGGGCTCGACGACCTCATCGGCGACGTCTTCGGGCCGCTGCCGCGCGACGACTGACGGCGTTGGGCAGGCGCCGATCCCTCGAACGAGGGACGGACCGAAGGCAACCCATGGACGATCGGTGGAGCGAGGCCCATGCGACTCCTCGCCGTCGTCACCACCGCCGCCGCCCTTGCCGTCGTCGCCTCGTCAGCCGCTCCAGCAGGCGCGGGGAGCTCGACCTCGTGCGGCGACCGTGCGTACACCTACGCGGGCTACGCCGCGTCGGGCCGCGCTCACGGCGCGTCCGCGGTGCTTACCGCCCTCGCGGCCCCGGCCGTCGCCAACGGCCACGTCGCAGCATGGGTGGGGGTCGGCGGCCCCGGTCAGGGGCCGAACGGCGCCGACGAGTGGCTTCAGGTCGGGATCAGCGGGTTCGCCGATCACAGCGCGCTCTACTACGAGCTCACGGCGCCTGGGACCGCGCCGCGCTACGTCGAGGTGCTGCCGAGCGTGGCGCCCGGGGAGTCCCATCGCGTCACCGTGCTGGAGATGCACCGCCGGCCGAACTGGTGGAGCGTCTTCGTCGACCACCGCTCCGTGACGGCGCCGATTCACCTCCCCGCGAGCCACGGCCGCTGGCACCCGATCGCGACCGCCGAGAGCTGGAACGGCGGCACCGCGTCGTGCAACTCGTTCGCGTACCGCTTCGGGCGTGTCCGCAGCGCCACGGCCGCCGGCGGCGGATGGAAGCGCTTCGACACCGGGTACCGCTTTCAGGACCGCGGCTACCGCGTGATTCGCGTCGCGCGCGCGTCGTTCATCGCCCGCACGGACTTCTAGCCGGCGCTACCGGATCGTCACGGGCGTCCCGATCGGCATCAGCTTCGCGAGCCGCAGGATCGCGTCGTTTCGCATGCGGATGCATCCGTGCGAGATGCGCCCGGGAATGAGCTCCGGCTCGTTCGTCCCGTGGATGCCGACGAAGCCGCCGCCGGGCCAGTCGGTCAGAACGCGCGAGCGCGCGTTGAGCCCGAACGCGATGGGCCCGTAGAACGGGTTGCCGAACCCTCTCGTCCGTTCGCGGACGTAGAACTGGCCGGCCGGAGTCGGCCAACGGCCCTGGCCGGCGCCGATCGGCGTGGAGAAGATCTCCTGGTCGTTTCGGTAGAGCGTGGCCCGCAGTTGCGCGAGGTCGATCACCAGGTGGGTGCGAACGACGTGCAGCGCGTCGATCGTG